>PUNU01000165.1 GCA_003551865.1 Syntrophomonadaceae bacterium | reverse complement strand
TAAAGATTCCCCCGCCGCTGCCGGCGGAGGCACTGCCGGCTACAAAAGTAAGGTATTCGTAGATATCGGTGTAAGCTTCTTCGAACGACTTGCCGGTGTTTTTATCCGCCCGGTAGAGACCGATTTCATCCAGGGCCAGGTGCTCCTTGACCCACTCCAGGCACTTGCCGGCTGTTTCCAGCTCGGCGAAATAGTTGAACCGTCCCGGCTGGGCACCGACAATGGCTGCAATCATGTTCATCGGATCGACAATTGAGTTATCCACCACCGTGGACACCCAACCCGAAGTCCCGGTGTATATATGCGTTTCCCCGGCATTCACAGTGCCGGCGCCGACCCCGATCAGGGAGGCGTCTCCACCCCCGCCGAATACAGGGACGCCTTCGGCCAGGCCAAGCTCGGCGGCCGCTTTCTTCGTGACGCTGCCGATCCGATCGGTCGATTTTTTAATCTCCGGAAGATGATCCGGGTTTACCCCGAGCATGGAGCAGACTTTTTCGCTCCAGCCTTTTTTGCCTTCGCGAATATTGTAAAGCAGAGTGGCAAAAGCGGAGTCCTCGGTCATCACAAACCGGCCGGTACAGCAGCAGATTAAAAACTCTTTTACATCGAGCCACCTGTAAATCCGGTCAAATGTCTCCGGTTCATGTTTTTCCACCCACCTGTATTTCCAGACCGGGTCTTTGACACTGGCACTCACCGCCCCGGTTTCCCGGATCGAGCGGATCAATTTAAACAGATTTACCCCCGCTACCTGCAAACCGTGGCCCATTGTTTCCCGCATCTCCGCCCAGGCCCGCTGGTCCATATAAGTCATCGCCTTTCTTAAAGGACGTCCTTCTTGATCAACCAGTACCAGACCCTGCATCTGGGAGCAAAAAGAAACTCCGGCGATACCTGCCGGATCGGTGCCAGTTTTGGCCATCAGCCTGCGGGTTGTTGAGCCCATTGCCTCCCACCACTGGTGGGGATCCTGTTCGGCACCCCCATTATCAAGAATATCGAGCCGGTACCCGGCCGTTTCAGCGTCAACAAGCTTCACTTCGTCAGCAAGTTCAAACAGGCAGGTTTTAATCCCGGTGGTGCCTACATCATAAGCAATAACCTGAACAGGTTTTTCCATCGCTTCCACCCCCGCCGGTATTCGTTAAAAAGCATCCCGTTTCCATACACATGGCAGCGCAGTTGTTCCAAACGGTGCTATAAAATTTACACACTTTACGAATAAATCCTTTTTAAAAAAAGAATTTAGCTAAAAACCCTCCACAAACTGCCGACAATTCGATAAACTATATTTTAGAACAGTTTATACAAAAAACATTCAGGAGGGACCTGATGAGCGAAAGCCCTGCCATATCCAAATATCCGGATGCCGCGGAAATAAACAGCCGCCTCGACAGCCTGATCCAAAAGCCTATTTACACCATCAAGCCGGAAGCCCTGCAATATTACCTGGACGACTATTACGAACAAAAATGCCAAAAATCAAAGGCGATGATTGAAACAGCGGCAAATTATATCCCCGGTGGAGTCCAGCATAATCTCGCTTTTAACTTTCCCTTTCCCCTGGTATTTGTAAAAGCTGAAGGAGCTTACCTGTACGACCTGGACGGCAACCGTTACTACGATTTTCTCCAGGCCGGGGGTCCTACTGTTTTGGGATCCAACCCGCCCGCGGTAAGAGGTAAAATTATTGATCTGCTCAATGAGTGCGGCCCTTCAACGGGTCTTTTCCATGAATACGAATATAAACTGGCCCGCAAAATATCCGAACTGATCCCCTCGGTCGAAATGTTCCGCATGCTCAATTCCGGCACTGAAAGCTGTATGGCGGCGATTCGCATCGCCCGCCTGGCCACCGGGAAAAAGAAAATCATCAAAATGGGCGGGGCCTACCACGGCTGGAGTGACCAGCTCGCTTACAGCATCAGGATCCCCGGCACAAAATGGACCCAGGCTCCCGGTATTCCGCGCCATATCTTCAAACACACCCAGGAATTCTTTCCCAACGACCTGGATGACCTGGAGCGCAAACTAAAGCTTAACCGCCTGCGGGGGGGCACCGCCGCCGTGCTGATCGAACCGGTCGGCCCGGAAAGCGGCACCCGGCCCCTTGATTATGATTTCAACAAAGGCGTGGAAGAACTGTGCCGCCGCTACGGAGCCCTGCTCATTTTCGACGAGGTCGTTACCGCTTTCAGGCTCGGGCTTTCCGGGGCCCAGGGCTATTTCGGCGTTTCACCGGATCTGACCGTCTTTGGCAAGGTCGTTGCCGGGGGATACCCCGGCGCCGGCGGCGTGGGCGGAAAGAAAGAGTATATGAAACACCTTTCTGCCGGTATCGCGGGCGGAAGCAAACATAAAAAAGCCCTGGTCGGCGGCACCATGGCCGCCAATCCCCTGAGCTCTGCGGCAGGTTTCTACTCCATCTGTGAGATAGAGCGAACTGCCGCCGCGCAGGAAGCAGGCAGGATAGGCGACCGCCTGACAGAAGGCCTGCAGAAACTGATCCGTCACCACGACCTGCCTTATGTCGCCTTCAACCAGGGTTCTATTGTGCACCTGGAAACGGTGGGCACAATGCATTTCGCCATCGATTGGAAAAAAATATGGCAGATCCCGAAGATTTTAAAAGAAACCTCCGCACGCAAAGTTGAAATGGAACACATGGGAGCGGCCTACATGGCCGAGGGGCTGGTCACCCTGGCCGGCAGCCGTCTTTACACCAGCGCCGCCTACAGCGAAGAAATGATCGAAGACGTCCTGCATCGTTTTGACAAAGTCTTTGCCGGGGTCGGCGTCAAGCAATAGAAACTTGCCACCAGAGAGATCGAGAAGGGAAGAGTTCGAGACATCTTATGGTGCAGTCAGCAATACTAAATGTTTAGGAGGAACTTGATGAACATCGATGAAGCAAGGCAGATGGTGGTCGATGCCGGGAAAAAGCTCGTCGAATCCGGGTTAATTGCCCGCACCTGGGGCAATGTCAGCTGCCGGATCAGCCCCACCCAGTTCGTTATTACGCCCAGCGGGAGGCCTTATGAAACCCTCACCCCGGAAGAAACAGTAGTAGTAAATATCAAAGACTGCAGCTTCGAAGGCAACCTGGAACCCTCATCCGAAAAGGGTGTTCACGCCGAAGTGTACAAACAGCGCGGCGACATCGATTTTGTCATCCACACCCACCAGTTTTACGCTTCGGCCGTCAGTCCATTGAAAACCGATGTTTACATTCATGCCCCTGCGGCGGCAGAGCTGATCGGTGAAAGGGCGGTTGCCATCCCCTACGGCCTGCCCGGAAGCAAGACCCTGCGCAAAAATGTGGCCCGTGCGCTTACGAACTCGGATGTCAGGGCCTACCTGATGGCCTACCACGGTGCGCTCTGCCTGGGGCGGAACTACAGCGAAGCCTTTGAGATAGCCTCCGCGCTGGAAAAGGCCTGCGCCGATTTTATCGACCGGCGCCTGCTTGAAATAAGCGGTCGGGAAAACGCCGGCCCGGAAAGCCTGCGCAAATACTTTCTCAAAAAACAGATCGGCCAGGGGAAAACAGGTCTGGAAACTGCCGCCCGGCCTTTTTTCAACAGCGAAAAAAACGACCGTCGGCTTAAACTTTACCCGGAGGCGACCGAAAACAGCCCCTTTCCTCGAAACAGCGCAAATTACCTTGAGCTCCCCCTTGACCGCGGCCGGCCGGGAACCGGCAGCGGGGAAACCGTGCCGGAAGCGGAAATCCACCGGGAATTATACAGGAGATATGAAGAGATGGGAGCGATTATCCATACTGTTTCACCTGATGTTTTAACCGTTTCGGGGGCTGGGAAGACGCTCTTTCCCCTGCTGGACGATTTCGCCCTGATCATCGGGCCCAACGTAAAAGTGGCAAATACCGATAAACCTGCCTCTCTGCCCGGAAACATTGCCGGAAAGATCAAAGGACGCAGTGCGGTATTGTTAAAGAACAACGGAGCCCTGTGCTGCGGACCAACTGCCGGCGACGCCAGGGCCGCAGTGATGATCATGGAAAAAAACTGCAAGGCCCTTATAACCACGGCCCTGTTTGGCGGGGTCAAACCGCTCAACCCTCTCGAATGCCGCCTCATGCGGCACGTTTACCTGACCCGTTATTCCAAGAAGGCCGGGTCAAAATGATTACTGTAATCGGTAAAAGTGCCCTGTCAATTAAGATCGTGTTATATATTTTAAAGTCGTGCTACTACAGTGCCGCACAACTGCGTTTTTGGCAAGCCAATACAAAAGTGTCTCGACCATTAAATAAAAAATGTAACTACTCAGGCCTAACCCGCTATGCCATAGGGGACGGTTCCATCGTTTTCCCTTCGGCCTTCGCTACGCTCAGGAACGCTCGAACCGTCCCCATGGCACAGCTTTTCACTCAACAAG
>PUNU01000168.1 GCA_003551865.1 Syntrophomonadaceae bacterium | reverse complement strand
TCTTTGTTGAGTGAAAAGCGTTGCCATGGGGACGGTTCGAGCGTTCCTGAGCGCAGCGAAGGCCGAAGGGAAAACGATGGAACCGTCCCCTATGGCATAGCGGGTTAGGCCTGAGTAGTTAAAAAATATTTTGTAACGGGTTTTTTTGTTTAAAAAATGGTATAATATAAAAGTAACCGACTGACCGGCCGGTCGGCAGACAAACAAGCCTGCCTGACCGGCGCTTTCTTGAAGAAAAATACTTTCCAATCCCGGGCTCAAACCGTTTATTCCGAATGGAGAAGCCGGGGTGGATAATTTTTGGATATTGCCGGTTTGGAGGCCTGCTTTAATGAACCTTCCCAAAATGGCGGTTAAACGGCCCGTAGCTACGGGTGCGATACTTTTACTGGTTTTAATTATCGGGCTGGTCAGCCTTTACCAGAGCCCGCTTGACCTGCTGCCCGATATCGAGGCTCCCGTGCTGGCTGTGATCACCTCATTTCCGGGCAGTTCACCCCAGGAATCCCTTGAACTGGTAACCAAGCCGATCGAAGAAAGTGTTTCCGCCGTGGGCGGAGTTACCGGGATCAATTCTTATTCCCGGGAAAACCTTTCCCTGGTCGTGGTTTTATTTGATTGGGGAGCCGATGTAAGCAGGATCCGGGAAGATGTGAGTACCCGGATGGAACTGGTAGATCTGCCGGATGGGGCCCAGCGGCCAATGATCCTGGAATTTGATCCTACCCTGATGCCGATCATGCAGGTCTCGGCCGGCGGTGGAGACGACCTGGCAGAACTGACCGGGTGGCTTAAGGAAACCGCCGCCCCGCGTCTGGAATCGGTCCTCGGCGTGGCCGAAGTGCAGGTGCAAGGCGGGGTGGAGCAGGATATTTTTGTGCGGGCCCTGCCGGAATCAATGGACCGCTACGAAGTGAGCTTTGATCAGGTTGCCGGCGTCCTGCAGGCCAGTTTGATGGACCTGCCGGCCGGAATTATCGACCTTGAAGATCGCGAGGTCAGGCTTCGCTTTTTAGGACGCTATGACGAGTATGATATGCTGTCGGACCTGGTGGTTGGTTTTAAAATTGATGAGGTAGAGTTGGAAAGAATGATTGACCGGCAGATAGATATAGATCTCAACCGCATGTTGTCCGAACAAACCGATCGTTTTACTGCCGGGCAACCTGTCGGTTCCGGAGATATGCCGAAGCATGAATTATACTGGGACGACATTTTCGATTTTGGGCAATCCCGGATAGAAAACAGCAGTCTGCTTGTCCCTGTAAGCAGGGAGCTTATCGATCAAGCCGGTGCGGATCTGCAAAAGAAACTGCGCCTTTTTACAGTTAACCCCGCTGTAACTTATGAAGCGGATCAGAACCACCTGGTGCTGTCTTTATCTTACCTGGGGCGTACCCGCCTGGACGGCTTAATCGACCCGGATCCTGTCCGCCTTGAAGACTTTTGGCTTATTGAATATGCTGCCTGGGACGGCAATCAGACTATTGTGCCCCTGGATCCATTGAGCCTGCAGCGCTTGAGAGTGGATGAAACCGATTTGGCCCGGCTTGCCGAAAGTCACCCGCTGATCACGAAGGCTCAATCGAATTATGTGCTGGTAAGTTTTCATGAAGACTGGCAAGAGATCCGCCGGGAACCGATCATTTCCGTCCCCGATCTTGAAAGCTGGCTCTCAGGTGTGCAGGATCAAGTAAGCCGGGGCCTTGACGATGCTTCAGGCGAACTGGAAAAAATGCTGGTTGACATGGCTACTTCAATGCTGGCCGGCTCGATGCCCCGGGAAGGCGGAGCATTTGGTCAAATGGCCGCTCTCGAGCTCGATGATGATTTCCCGGTTATTCCGGTTACCCTGGGCATGATTGCCGAAGTGGTAAAAGACACCCATGAGCCGACCACCATTGCCCGCTATAACAAGGAGCCAGGTGTCAGCCTGCTTATCCAGAAAGAGGGCGATGCCAACACCGTTACGGTAGCCCGCGATGTAAGGGCGGCATTGGATGAGCTTGCGGAAGAAAGCGAAGGTGCTTTTTCACGGGTTACCTTTAATGCGGTAATGGACCAGGCAGAAGAGATTGAGCATGCCTTGGCCGACCTGGCCCGGACCCTGCTTGGCGGGGCCTTCCTGGCCGTCCTGGTATTACTGCTGTTTCTGCGAAACTGGCGCACTACCATGTTTATCGCCCTGAGCATCCCGGCAGCGATTATCGCCACTTTTACCCTTTTATATTTTGCCGATTTGATCATTAACCTGATGACCCTCGGCGGGCTCTCCCTGGCTGCGGGAATGCTGGTGGACAACGCCATCGTGGTCAGCGAGAATATTTACCGCCTCTACCAGATGGGCGAAAAACCTTCCGATGCGGCCGTAAAGGGTGCACGGGAAGTGGCTTCCGCCATTACTGCATCCACCCTAACCACGATCAGCGTGTTCTTCCCGGTTGTCTTCCTTACCGGGCTCGCCGGCGAGCTGTTCTGGGAATTTGCCCTCACAGTAGGTTGTGCAGTGCTCGCTTCTCTCATCATAGCCCTGACCGTTATTCCGCTTTTGGCCTCGCGTTCACTCAGCCGCCGGGATAAAAAGGAAAAAGAACGAGCGAAACCGCATCGCCTGCCGGTTTACCGTGGTGTGCTCCGGGCTGCGGTGCGCCATCCCTGGTGGGTTATTATTTTTGCCCTGCTTTTTATTGGCGGAGGGGTGCTGGGTTTTACCACCCTGGGAACCGAGCTGTTTCCTGTGCCCGATGAATCGTCTTTCAGAATTGATATTACCCTTCCTCCCGGCAGTTCCCTTGAGAAAACCGATGCTTACGTGTCCAGGGTTGAAGAAATCATCGATGAGACGGCAGAGGTTGATTATTTTTCCACCCGGGTTGGCGGAAGCGGATTTTTAGGCATGGGCGGCGGAGGCCCCTCCAACGAAGCCCGGATCAGGGTGGAAATTGATCCGCAATACACGGAAGAGATCGGGCGGATCATCGGGGAAGTCAGGGAAGAGGTAGAAGCCCTGCCTGACGAGGCGGAAGTTAATTTCACCCGCGAGTCTGTCCTTGATGCCGCCGGGCTTGAAACCAGCCTGGATATCGTGATCAGCGGTGACAACCTGGATAAGATTATAGAAATAACAGACGAAGCGGCGGAAATACTCTCCGAGCATCACCTGTTTACCGACGTGCAGTCCTCCCTTGAAGAGAGCCGTCCCGAAGTACATATCCGCCTCGACCACAGCGAAGCCCTGCAGAAAGGGGCAACCCTGGCCCAGGTAGCCGGTGCTGTGCGCAGTGCCCTGGAAGGACAGCCGGTCAGCCGGATTGAAACCGAGGAAGGTATCCTGGAGATTGTCCTTGGTTATGAGAAGCGGGATATCAAGACGATTGAGGATCTCGGCGGGGTTGGATTTTACACCGCCGGCGGGGATTTCGTGCGTATAGACGAAGTAGCCACCCTGGAAGAATCCTTTGGCCCTTACAGTATACCCAGGGAAAATCGCCGGGTTGTCGGGGAGCTTGAGATGCAGTATGAAGGGGTTGATCTGGGCACGGCCTCAAATGAAGCCCTGGCGGCCCTGGCGGACATTGACCTGCCGGAAGGATACGAAATCAGGCCTGCCGGCTCTACCGTCATGATGGATGATGTCCTGTCGGAGCTGGAGCTGGTCCTTTTCGTTGCCGCCCTCCTGGTTTACCTGGTGATGGCCGCCCAGTTTGAGTCACTGCTTCATCCCTTTATAATAATCTCCAGCCTGCCGCTGGCCTATGCAGGATCCATCTTTGCCCTGATGATTACCGGCAGCAGCATCAGTGTACCTGCGTTGATCGGGTTAATTGTTCTTTCCGGAATCCTGGTCAATGACGGCATTATCATGGTTGATTATATCAACCAACTCAGGAGGATCCACGGAAGAGAATTGACGGAGGCTATTGTGGAAGGCGCTGCTACACGTTTGCGCCCAATCATGATGGTTACGGCCACTACGGTGCTGGGTTTGTTCCCACTGGCCCTGGGCATCGGTGAAGGTGCGCAGATGCAGGCCCCAATGGCCATCACTATCATTGGCGGACAGATAACGGGAACTATCCTGCTTCTGCTGGCCATCCCTTCGGTTTATAAGGTAGTTACCAGGGACAAGCCCGGCGGCGGTGAAAATGAACCGGCCCCCGTATTTTATTCCGGGGAGCAACCGTCCGGGCAGATCCGGGGCCGCTCAATAATTATGAACATTGTTCGCATGGTGATCGTGCTGGTTCTTTTGGCCTTAATACTGGCCCTTTTCTATGTTTCCGGACAGGAACCGCTCATGGTAATCAATTGATCGGCTGCAGAGCGGACAAAACGAATAAAAGGAGTGCTTGCCGATGCCCGTGAAAGAAAATCAAAAGAGGAAAGTTAGCGACAAAAAAGAGCAGATTTTGCTT
>PUNU01000265.1 GCA_003551865.1 Syntrophomonadaceae bacterium | reverse complement strand
GCCAAGAATAATACAATTATAAACAGTTCGATCGATGTTTTCAACTCGGAGAGAAGGTTCATAATGCGTAAGAAGGCAATAATCGAAAAGGAAAAGCGCGAGTATTTTTAAGAGCAGGGAAGAGGAGGACGCCGGAGTGACTACTACGTTGTGCGGGGTACCATGCGGATTACGCCGCCTTTGCAGGTAGCGGCGCAGGTTCCGCAGCCGCCGCATTTTTTTAGATCGATCATAAATTCGGTTCCTTCCCTGGTACGGGCCTGCCTGGGGCAGGCTTCAACGCACTCATCACAGCGAATGCATACTCCGCAGTGCAGGCAGCGCAGATACTCGTCGCGAAAATTGATTGCCCCGGTGTTTGCGTTTTTCTCATTAGTGTGCAGATGGAGGTCAAAGCTGTCAATGGCTTCTTTTTGCTCCGGTATATATTCCAGCCCCTGCAGTTCGGCGTGGATCCGGTTTGCGCATTCACGTCCTTTGCGGATACTGTTCGCTACCAGCCCGAGACCGGTGGCATCCCCCGTAATGGAAACACTGGGCAGTACTGTCGCTCCGGTTTGATCATTTGCTTCAAAAAAACCCCTTCGGTTCAAGCTTTCATTTAGGGCGTCCGGTAAAAAGTCAAACCGGGGCGCCTCGTTAATAAATGCGAATGTATCGCCTGCGATAAAGTAATCACCGCCGCCGCTGTCCCGGGCGATAACCCCTTTTTCATTTATCTCTTGCAGATAATAAGGATAAAGTACTTTAACCCCGGAATTAATCCACTTGTTGAGCTCTTCAGCGTTGGCGGAAGGGGTTTGAACATCGAGCACGGTGATTTGCTTCGGGTCAAGGCCAAGGTTGACCACGGCTTCTATACCGTCCATCGCTGCGTCACCGCAGCCGATTATGACGGCGCTTTTACCCAGAGCAATTTTTTCGCCAAGATTATATTTTTTAAGAAAGTCAAGCCCCGGACGGATCAGCTCTCTGCCTTTGACCGGGGGCAGAAGCGGCTGATGAGCGCCTATGGCGACGATGACGTGATCTTTTTCGGCCACCAACCGGTTAAACTGCCCGGAGTCAATGTGTTCACCAAGATGAAAATTAATGCCCAATGCGGCGATGTTACGAAGGTCTTTTTCCAGGTCTTCCAGGGGCAGCCGGCTCCGGGAGATGACCTGGCGCATTTTTCCGCCGATCTCTCCAGCCGCTTCATAAACATCTACAGTGTAACCAAGCCTGGCCAAGAAATAGGCACTGCTTAAGCCCGCCGGTCCGGCCCCAATTACGGCAATTTCACCTTTAAAGCTGTTAACTTTTTCTACGGAACGGTTTCCATGGTAGCTGCGGGCCAATTCGCTTGTTTGGATCGAAAGGTCCACTTTGCCCCTGCTGCAGGCTTCCATACAGCGGTGGGAACAGATGAACCCGCAGTTGCTGTAGCGAAAAGGGGTGTAGGAATCGATCAGGGCAAAGGCTTCGCTGTATTCGCCGTGCCGAATGTGTCCCAGGAAGCGTCCGGTGGGAATGCCCACCGGGCAGGCGGCTTCGCAGGGAGAAGCCATCTCGCGTTGTTCGGGAATCACCCCGCAGTCCACGGGATAGGCGGGTGAATAAAATTTGCCGAACGGTCTGCTGTCAGCGGAAACTATTTTAACCATCTCCCGGCTTAAAACAGCCTCCGCATCGAGCTCAAAATGCCTGCAGAATTCTTCCACCAGTGGTTTAACCTGCTGATAATCACTGCCGTTAGGCATTGATACTTTGGCTCCTATGCCGGGCATGTAAGCGGGCACCGCATAATTAAAAATATAGAGCGCCCCGCCGTGAATACCGGTGGCCAGGGTCTTGTCGGCCTGTCCGACAACGCTGTCCGCACTGTTGCCCCGGTTTAAAACGACAATTGTCCCTCCGGCCATGTATTCGCCTAAAAAGTCACCGGTAGTGCCGCCGATGACAATTGCCGGCCGCCTTGTTTTAAATTCCTTCATGTGGATGCCCACCCTGTAACCGGCATTGTCGCGGATAAAAAGATTTCCTCCGCGCATCCCGTAAGCAAGAGCGTCGCCGCCCATGCCGTGCATGACTACAGTGCCGCTGTCCATGGTGTTGGCGACGGCGTTTTGCCCATGACCCCGGACTATAACTGTGGGACCCCCCAGGCAGAAAGCCAGGTCGTCGCCGGGCACTCCTTCGATCTCCAAAAGAAGGTCCTTTTCAGTCAGCCCCGAGCCGATGTAGCGCTGGCCGCGCACATTTACCACCTTGATATGCCTTTCCCCGGCGGCGACCAGCTCCCGGATCATTTCGTTAAGCTGTCGGTAATAAATGCCCCGGGCATCAATAGTTTTGGTCATGGTCGAAACCTACTCTCCGGCATGTTTAATGCCCAAAATGGCCAGCTCTTTTTCTGAGATGCCGACACCGCGCAGGATCAGCCTGTTGCCCCTGAACGAGCCGATATCGTATATACCGTTGAGGCCCATTATTTCCTTGATTTCGTGGTGCCAGCCGTCGATCAGGTTGCTTAGTCTTTCAAAAGCCCAGTCTTCGTCGAGCCTTTCGCTGATCTGCGGGTCGTTGGTGGTGATCCCCCAGGGGCATTTGCCGCTATGACAGCGCTGACAGCCGTGACAGCCGCAGGCCACCAGGACCGCACTGCCGATGGCCACCGCATCGGCGCCCAGGGCGACTGCTTTCATGATATCGGCGCTGCTGCGAAAGCCGCCGCCGGCAACGATTGAGGCCTGGTTGCGGATTCCTTCCTCCCGCAGTTGGCGGTCAACCGCGGCCAGGGCCAGTTCGGTCGGGATGCCGACGTTGTCTCTGACCACAGCCGGTGTGGCCCCCGAACCGCCCCGGAAGCCGTCTAAATAGACCATGTCGGCCCCGGCCCGGACAATGCCGCTGGCAATAGCCGCCGAGTTGTGAACGGCGGCAATTTTTACACAAACCGGTTTATAGCTGCTTGCTTCCTTGATCGCATAGATCAAAAGGCGCAGATCTTCGATGGAATAGATGTCATGCTGGGGAGCGGGCGAAATAGCATCGCTGCCTTCCGGGATCATTCTCGTTTCCGATATTCCCGGCAGAACTTTTTCGCCGGGCAGGTGCCCGCCAATGCCCGGCTTGGCCCCCTGCCCGATTTTGATCTGGTAGGCGCGCGCTTTTTGCAGGTAGGGCGGGTTTATGCCAAACCGTCCCGAGGCGACCTGCAGCACCGCGAAATCGACGTAAGGGTTTAAGTCTTCATGAAGCCCGCCTTCCCCGGAATACCAGAGGATCCCTTTTTCCGCCGCAACCCGGGCCAGCGCTTTTTGCAGATTCAAACTAATGCTTCCATATGACATCGGGGCGAAGACTACCGGCAGGCTTAACCTGATCAAGTTTTTCATGGAAGCGTCCTTAAGACCCTCCCAACGCGAGGAGGCGTTGCGCCCGAGATAAGTCACTGTCTCCATCGGTTCTCGCTGCGGGTCAATGGAAGGATTGGTTACCTGGCAGGCATTAAATACGATTTTGTCCCAGTAGGTGGGCAGGTCGGCGTCCGATCCGAACCCGCTCAGGTTTACCGTTCCAGCCCCGGCCTGTTGCTGCAGGCGTTTGATTGAGTTTGCTTGCCAAACTGCGTGCCGGCGAAGGGCGAGAGGTTTTTCTTCAATATAAATAGCATGCCGGGGGCAGGTCGCTTCACAGCGGTGGCAGGCCCCGCAGGCCAGGCGGTTGGCCACCGGGATATTACGGTCGCCGCGCGGTTCAATCCTGATTTCATTAAAAGTGCACTGCTCGGCGCATTCGCCGCACCCGTCGCACAGCTCAAGATCAAAGACGGGTTGAAACAGCGAGCAGGAGCCCGGCTGATCGATTCGGTTTTCCATTTTGTTCCCTCTATTCTTAACCGCTTAATTCTACTTGCTCTTCCAGGATTGCGATTATCGGTTCTCCGGCCCGGGGGGTGTGCACTTCTTCCAGGCTGTCTTCCATTTCATAAAGGGCGGCAATTTCACTGGCAAAATAAGTATGTTTTTTATGAGAAGCTGCCGTCATCGGGCGGAGCTTGGTGTTGTCGGTTAAGCTGAACATGCACTTTTCATCGGCGGCCAGCACGGCAAACGGGCCGTTCAGCATCGCTTCCTGGTAGATTGTCCTGAGCATGATCAGCTCATCTTTTTTATCGCCGTCGGTCATGCGTTCCACGGTACTCCAGTAGGGAGGGGCGAGGACGGTTGCCGCCTGCTTAATACTCAGGCCGTGCTTGCGGATCAGCAGGTCGATCAGGTAAGCGATTACTTCACTGTCGGTTTGCAGGCGGCAGTAGTAACCCTGGGGTTCCAGATAACGGCGATTGATCCCGTAAGAAGATATTTCACCGTTATGGACTATGGACCATTGCAGGATATTGAAAGGATGGGCGCCGCCCCACCACCCCGGGGTATTGGTTGGAAAGCGGT
>PUNU01000035.1 GCA_003551865.1 Syntrophomonadaceae bacterium | reverse complement strand
GCTGCAGGAACTACCACGGCGTGAGCCGGCTTTCTTCCCCCACTGGACCGAAGGGATGCGTTCGGCTGGACGATAGGAGCCGGATGAACTGAGAGGTTCACGTCCGGTTCTGGGAGAGCGCAGGGGTGAGACTCCCCTGCGCCACTCGACTACGTGCTACACTGTATTAACTTTTCAAAATAAAATCACGATTCCCGGGATAATTTTATACTTTACCTTAAAGAATTTATTGCAGGTGCTAAAAGCTTGACAAAGAATAATATAAATATAATAGATTTACTGGCAATATGATGCCGCTTTTAAATCGGAATCTTGGCTATCAAAAAAAATCAAAGCTAGGAGGGTTTTTGTAATGTTTTGCAACCAGTGTGAACAGACTGCAAAAGGTCAGGGCTGTACTGTCAAAGGAGTCTGCGGAAAAACACATGAAGTGGCCACCCTGCAGGATCTGTTAGGGCAAACCCTGAAAGGCCTGGCCCTTTACGCTCACGAGGGACGCAGAAGTGGCGTAACAGACCAGGAAGTGAACCGCTTTACTGCAGAAGCACTTTTTTCCACCTTAACCAATGTCAACTTTGATCCGGACCGTTTTGTGGGGTTTATCAACCAGGCAGTAAAATTAAGGGAACAAATGCTAGAAAAAGTTAAGGAGGCAGGCGGAAACTATGATTTTTCTGTCCCGGTTGCTTCTTTCCAGCCTGCCGCTGATATGAGCGGCATGATTCAGCAGGGTGAAGAAATGGGACAACCCTGGAACAGGAATTTACCTGAAGATATCGTTTCCCTGCAGCAAACCATGTACTTCGGCATCAAGGGAATATCGGCCTATGCCCACCATGCTTCAGTCCTTGGCCGGGAAGATGACAGCATCTACGCTTACCTTCATGAGGGGCTGGCGGCGCTGAGCAATCCCGATTTGAGCATGGATGACTGGCTGGGGTTGGTATTTAAGTGCGGAGAAATTAACTTAAAAACCATGGAACTGCTTGATACCGCCAACACGGGAGCTTACGGAAGTCCTGTGCCTACAGAAGTGCCCCTGGGTCATAAAAAGGGACACAGCATCCTCGTATCAGGCCATGATCTGTACGACCTGAAAAAAATCCTCGAGCAAACGGAAGGCAAAGGAATCAATGTTTATACCCATGGTGAAATGCTGCCCGCTCATGGTTATCCAGAACTTAAAAAGCACAAACACCTTTACGGCAACTTTGGCACTGCCTGGCAGAATCAGCAGAAGGAGTTTATTCACTTTCCCGGGCCCATTGTCATGACCACAAACTGTATCAGGGAACCGAAAGAATCATACTTTGACAACATCTATACCCGCGAAATGGTCGGCTGGCCCGAGGCAAAACATATTAACGGAGACGATTTCAGCGAGGTAATCGAAAATGCATTGTCCATGCCCGGATTTTTAGAAAATGAAGACAAGGGAAGCGTAATGGTTGGCTTTGCTCATGATGCAGTGATGGAAGTGGCCGATAAAGTTGTTGATGCGGTCAAAAGCGGTGCAGTCAAGCATATTTATCTTGTTGGCGGCTGTGACGGGGCTAAAACCGGTCGCAACTACTACACGGAGTTCGTGGAAAAAACACCGGCTGATACACTGGTTTTAACCCTGGCCTGCGGAAAATACCGTTTTTATGATCAAAAACTGGGCGACATCGGCGGGATACCCAGGCTGTTGGATATGGGCCAGTGCAATGATGCTTATTCGGCGATCAAAGTGGCCTCGGCTCTGGCCGATAACTTTGAAACAGAGGTTAACGATCTGCCCCTGTCTTTGATCATATCCTGGTATGAGCAAAAAGCGGTGGCTGTTCTGTTGACCTTGCTTTATCTCGGTCTTAAGGATATTCGCCTCGGCCCGAGCATGCCCGCTTTTATTACACCCAATGTACTCAACATCCTGGTTGATAAGTTTAACATCATGCCGATCGGCACTGCCGAAGAAGACTTGGCTGCTACATTGAAGTAAAATAATGCAAAAAATACAGGAGGGTGATTCTTTGTGTCGCTGCTTGCCGCACAGAAGAACCGTCCCTCTGTGTTGTCTAAAGAGAATTTGCCGAATAAGGAGGAGGATCCAATTAGAGAAAACCCAATGATTAAGGAATTTTCAGTTTTTGAAGCGGTTAAAGCACGGATTTCGGTACGCAGTTATTCCAGCCGTCCGGTAGATAAAGCTCTCCGCTGGGAACTGGGAAATTACATGGAAATCGTAGGAAGCGGACCCTTTGGCACAAAACCGCGTTTTAAAATGCTTGATCTGGAACCGCTGGGTAAAAAGGAACTGCGAAGCCTGGGCACCTATGGCTTCATTAGAGGCGCCCGCCTCTATATCCTGGGTGCGGTAAAAGACACACCCGGCGCCCTGGAAGACCTGGGCTACTGTCTGGAAAAGATTATCCTCAAGGCTACCAGCTTCGGCCTGGGTACCTGCTGGCTTGGCGGCACTTTTAAGCGGGCGGCATTTGCTCGCAAGATGGACCTTGAAGCAGGCGAACTGCTCCCGGCGATCACTCCGGTGGGTTACCCGGAGAACGACACAATCCCTGCAGACCGCCTGGCCCACATAATGGTTAAATCCAGGAAGCGCAAACCCTGGTCCGAACTTTTCTTCGGCCCCGGCGGCAATGCACCCCTTCACGAAAAAGAGGCGGGACCATACCGCGATCCCCTGGAAGCGGTCCGTCTCGGTCCTTCAGCATCGAACCGCCAGCCCTGGCGATTCATCAAAGACGAAGCGGGAAAATTCCACTTGTTTTTAAAAGAAAACAAGCTCTACAACCGGATCCTGGGCAAAATTCGCCTGCAGAGCCTCGACATGGGCATCGCCATGTGCCACTTTGCCATGGTGGCCCGGGAACAGAATCTTCCCGGCAGCTGGAAGGCCGAACCCGGTGCACCCAACTTACCCGACCTGCAGTACCTGGCCACCTGGTCCGCTTAAGCTTTACTTTAGGCCTGGCCTGGTCACTTCGGCCCGTAAACAAGGTGACAATATAGAAAATGGATTAAACTTATCGAGGGGATAAACAATGCCTTAAAGTCGTAATCTGAGTTGAAGCAGTCAGAACGCTTTAAGGCTGCTTGTTATGAAAAGGCTTTTTTAAAAGCTCTTTCTTGGTGATATCGTGATGCCGAGCAACATCAAGTAATACATTATTTGTTGCTGCTCAGCTATAGCCGTGCAGCATTTTGGGCCGGGGACATTGGAATAGAGTGGGCGCGATAGTCGACGAAGCAAAGATTGTAGATGGTCGGCTTGCATGGATGCGGGCCGCCGAAGCCTGAGCCATGGATGACGAATACCGAAGGTAACCAAAGTGAAAGCCTGCAGCTAATTCGCCGCCATTGCCCGCGAAAAGCCGGCACCGGGCCAAAAAGCAGCACGGCTGTACAGACACTAAACAAAAAAGAATGTCCCGATATAGTAAATCCCACCGGCAATAACTACGAAAACCAGGGTGCTTCTTAAAGCATCTTTAGCGCTGTTATTTTTAGCGCCGAGGCCAAACCAGTTTTTCACCTGCACAATATACCACAGGCTTCCCGTTATTGCCATGAATATCAGGGTTTCTATTACAGCAGCCAGTTGGATCAACTCCTTTTGCTTACCGTATCAAGTTTATTTAAGCTCGGACCTTTTTTACTTTATCGCAAAAAAATGCTGCAGCCCTGTTAGGGTTTCTAATCTATGTTCGCCACAATGCAGCATTTAGCCTCCAGGTGATCGACAATACTTTTATCATCGGCCAGGTGCATCGAGCCGAAAGTGACAAAATAAGTGTTGTCCGTATCATCGTGCAGCAATTTTTTAGCCCACACCTGTTATAATAATAGCGATTAAAAATAATTCTTGAATAGTAAAAAAGTAATAGAAAGGATACCTTAAATGAATCAGTTTGCTGTTAACCGCTGTGTGTTGAAATTTTCCTGGTTTTCCCTGTTATTTGATTAATTAATGCTAAAGATATTTCCATCGAACCGGAAAAACTGCTGCAAAAGCTTGCAGGATAGTTGGTTGGCCTCATATAACCAGTTAATAAGGGTGTTGTAACAAATATGAACAGGAAAAAAATATTCACCTTTGTAAGTCTTACTCTGCTGATCAGCTGGAGTGCAGCAGGCCTATTTTACCTGGCCGGCTTGGATTGGGGCACTCCTATTGCCATGGCTTTTGCCATTGTATATATGTTCTTTCCCCTGCTTTGTACAATTATCGTGCAAAAGTTTATCTACAGGCAGCCGGTTATGAAAACTTACGGGGTCAATAAGAATATAAACAAGTGGTTCCTGGTGGCATGGGGCCTGCCGGTTTTCATTACCTTTGCTACTATCGGGGTGAGCCTTCTTTTCCCCGGGGTAAGCTATTCCCCGGAAATGGCCGGTATATTTGAATACCTCGGCGACTACCTCCCGGAAGAAATG
>PUNU01000240.1 GCA_003551865.1 Syntrophomonadaceae bacterium | reverse complement strand
TAACTACTCAGCCTATTTCCCTTGTTGAATGAAAAGCGGTGCCATGGGGACGGTTCGAGCGTTCCTGAGCGCAGCGAAGGCCGAAGGGAAAACGATGGAACCGTCCCCTGTGGCTTAGCAGCCTAAGCCTGAGTAGTTACCCTTTATTTATGTATTTATGACCCAAAAATTATTGTTTTTTGGGCCGTTCAAAAACCGGCCCGGAAAAATCATACTTTAGGACGATACAAAAATCGGTCTGCCGGACCTTTGTTTTGGCGAAACGCCCTGTTAAGCTCTGATCAGCGGCCGGGAAACGGCAGCAGGGCCGCCAACAAAAAACAAAGGAGCTGTTTAAAGTGAAAAAGCGTTTGTGGGGTATAATCTTCCTTGTCCTTGGAGTTTTAGTTTTACTGCATTTACTCGGGGTCTACGATTTTGGGCTTGCCTTTTGGCCGACGGTTCTGCTTCTGCTCGGCCTTGCCATCCTGACGGAAACAATCAGTTACGGAATTTTTTCCTGGATCACCCTTGGCCTCGGGCTGTGGGTCGGCGGAATCGGTCTTTTTGGCATCCTTTCCAATGCCGAAGTAACTGCCGTCACCGGCAGTGATATTGCCCGCTTTGGCTGGCCCCTGATCCTGGTGGCCGTTGGCCTTTCAATTCTGTTCGGGGACCGGAACATCTTTTTCCGGAAGCTTTTTTCCCGCCACGGGCCTGCGGAAAGCGGCAAAGAGGGCTATTCTCATATGCGCCACATCGGCGATCTTTACCACGGCCGGGCCCCCTGGACTCTCGATAAAGATCTCGAGTTTTTTCACGGCATCGGCGATGTTGTTATAGACTTCACCACAGCAGAAATTAAGCCCGGCAATCACCGGGTCTACCTTAAGGCGGGGATCGGAGATGCCACCATAAGGATTCCCGACGGTGTTTCAGTGGACATCGATGCTTCCGTGGGACTCGGGGAGCTGGATGTATTTGGAGAGCAAAAGTCGGGAATTGGCGGGCTGTCTTTGCAAAGGACCATAAGCGTGGAAGATGCCGATGCTTCCATACAAATTGAAGCTAGAATGGGAATTGGCGATATGAAAGTACTCTACACGCCGGCTGTACCTCCAGAATGATGCAGGAAATGCAGGATGGAAAGAATAAACAGGAAGAGAGTGGACGGATCAGTCCCCGGGAGAAGGAAGTTTTGTGCTTAATCGCCCGGAGGTTAAGCAACCGGAAAATAGCCGAAGAGCTGTTTATCAGCGAGCGGACGGTAAAAACCCACGTTACCCACCTGCTGGAAAAGCTGTGCTTAAATGATCGCACTCAGCTTGCCATTTATGCCATAAACAACAAACTGGTAGAGTGATAGAAGTATTTTTAGCTGCACTACTGCCCTGTCAATTAAGTTTGTCCAGGGTTTTTATTTGCAGTTATTGCAACCCGGTGCTCACGGATCTCTTGCCTAAAATTGTCACGGCTCTTCTGCGAGCTTTCCCGGGCAGCCTCGACATTTGACACTTAAGTCTGCAGGTCTTGGCCCGGCCTTCTTACCACCGACCGGGAGCGGGCCGGCACTTCTTCAAACAACTAAGCTCCTAAAATTGCCCCACGGGCCTTTTTCTTCCGTTGAAGAGCTTTACTGCTGGATAGAAACCCCACTTGTCTGCTTGTGGTAATAATCTGTGGTATGCCCTCCCGGGTTGCCGCCAAATCCGGAAACATAAAAAAAGTGAAGGAACATGCCGGATTGTGAAGAATATATGCATAATCAACAGCCGGCTGCTCAGCCGCCTGCAAAGGAGCTGTTTTTTATGCGCATCGGGATCGCCGGTTACGGCTTCATGGGCCGCCTGATCAGGGAGACCGCCCTGGAGCGGGGGCACACGGTGCCTGTGGTTATAGACCCCGCCGTTTCCGCCGATGAGGTGACCGACCGGGAGCTTACTTCCAATTCATTACCGCTTGATGTTATAATAGACTTTACCCATCCGCAGGCAGTTGTGGATAATATTAAACGTTATGGTGAACTGGGTTTTACGGCCGTGATCGGGACGACCGGCTGGTACGAGCGGATGGACGAAGTTTCCGCTGTTGTGGAAAAAAGCGGTATCGGTTTGATTTGGTCGGGCAACTTTTCCCTGGGAGTAAATCTCTTTTTCCGCCTGGTTAAAGCCGCAGGTAAAATGATGAACCGTTTCCCCGGCTACGATGCCATGGTGCACGAATATCACCACCGGCGCAAGGCGGACAGCCCCTCCGGCACGGCTCAAATGATCGGCGAACTCCTGCTCGATAGCCTGGACAGTAAAACCGAAGCGGTTACAGATTCGCCTCGGCGGCGGATTAAAGCGTCCGAACTCCACGTATCTTCGACCAGGGGCGGGTCGATACCGGGCACCCACCGGGTTATCTTTGACGGGGATGACGATACGATCGTCCTGGAGCACAGCGCCCGGAACCGCTCCGGGTTTGCCGAAGGGGCGGTGCTGGCCGCGGAGTGGATCCGGGGCCGCAGCGGTTTGTACCATATTGACGACATGATGCAGTCGATCATCGGAGGTGGAGAAAATGGATAACATGTACAGAGGAGTATTTACGGCTTTAATTACCCCCTTTACCTCAACGGGGGCGGTGGATATCGGGGCCTTTAAGCGGCTGGTGGAACACCAGATCGCCTCCGGCATCGACGGGCTGGTGCCCTGCGGCACTACCGGGGAAAGCTCCACCCTCTCCCATGACGAGCACGACCGGGTTATCGCCCTGACCGTCGAGTATGCCGCCGGCCGGGTGCCGGTCATCGCCGGCACGGGCAGCAATGCCACTCACGAGGCAATTCAGCTTTCCCAGCACGCCGAACAGGCCGGGGTAGATGCCGTTTTGCTGGTCAACCCCTACTATGTCAAGCCTACTCAAAAAGGGCTCTACCTCCACTTTAAAGCGGTTGCCGAGTCGGTATCCATTCCCTGTATTCCCTACAATATCCAGAGCCGCAGCGGGGTAAACCTGGAAAACGAAACCCTCCACCGGCTGATGAGCGAGCATGATAACATTGTCGGGGTCAAGGAAGCCTCGGGCAGCCTCGAACAGATGAAAAACCTGATCGGCCTGCGCCACGATGAGTTTGTAGTCCTCTGCGGCGATGACAACATGACTGTCGATTTGATCGAAGCCGGAGGAAACGGGGTTGTCTCGGTGGCGGCCAACCTTCTGCCCAAGCAGATGAAAGAGATGGTCCACAGCGCCATTGGCGGCAACCTGGAGCGGGCCAGGGAACTGGAAGACAAGCTGATGCCTTTCTTCAAGGCCTGTTTTCTGGAAACCAACCCGATCCCGATCAAAACGGCCCTGGCCATGAAGGGCTGGTGCCAGGAGGCTTTTCGCCTGCCAATTTGCTCTTTGTCCAGTGAAGAGCATTATAAGACAATCCGCAGCGCGATGGAGGGGCTCGACATCCCCGAGGCCGGAGAATTTTAAACCGGGGAGTTTGGACAAAGTCTCTTTCCCCCCTGATGGGGGAGGGCCGGGGTGGCGGTGTCAATTTTTAAGGAGAAACGGAGAAAATTATGGCCAGGCTCAATCAAAATTATCGCAAGCTGAGCGCCGGTTACCTTTTTCCCGAAATTGGCCGGAGAATCAATGATTTCAAACGAGCCAACCCACAGGCCAGGATCTACCGCCTGGGTATCGGCAATACTACGGAGCCGCTGACCCCGACGGTCATTGAAGGGCTTCGCGGGGGAGTCGAGCGCCTGGCGGCGGTGGAAACCTACAGCGGTTACGGGGACGAACAGGGCGACGAGGAACTGCGCCTGAAGCTTTGTCATTACTACAAGAAGCGCGGCGTCGAGCTTGATGCCGATGAATTCTTTATCAGCGACGGGGCCAAACCCGACGCCGGCAATATCCAATCGATATTCAACGTCGACAACACCGTGGCCGTCCAGGACCCGGCTTACCCCGTCTATGTCGATTCCAATGTTATCGCCGGCCGGACCGGTTCATATGACCCCCGGTACGGCAGCTATCCCGGCTTTATATACATGATTTGCAGTGAAGAAAACGACTTTATTCCCGACCCGCCTGCAGAAAAAGCCGATATAATTTACCTCTGCAGTCCGAATAACCCTACCGGAGCTGTTGCCACGCACCGGGACTTACAAAAGTTTGTAGACTATGCCCGCGAGCACCGTGCGGTAATTATCTTCGACTCTGCTTATGCCGAGTATATAACCGACCCGCAGCTGCCTCGCTCGATTTATGAAGTAGCAGGAGCCAAAGAGTGTGCGATCGAGATCAACAGCTTTTCCAAGTTTGCCGGTTTCACCGGGGTTAGACTGGGCTGGTCGATTGTCCCCCGGGAGCTTGTGGTTGAAGACAGCGAGCCGGGTGAAGCGCACTGCTGCTGGCTGCGCCGCCAGACCACCTTTTTTAACGGGGCGTCAAACATCGCCCAGCGCGGCGG
>PUNU01000198.1 GCA_003551865.1 Syntrophomonadaceae bacterium | reverse complement strand
TCGATTTCGTGCTTGATGCGCTCGGGATGCCTATGAAGATCCTGGGCCAGGAAAACACAACTCACGTCCGCGGAGATCTCCTCCACAATCCGCATCAGTTCCGGCCTAATGCTTTCACAGGCAATTATCCACTTTCTGGCGGAATGCATCAGTGAACACTCACTCGGAGATCTTGGGACTTCCTATTGCTCGGGCGGTAATACGCGTGAGACCGCCTTCGATGGAGGTCTTCAATTCAACGAATGGATCGGAGACTCCCGTATCGGTAACGGCTTCCAAGGCCCTCTTCTTACAGTTCTTTTCCGCGTACTCGCAAGCCTCTTCATAGTGGCTAAAACTCAGCTGTTCTCTTCCTTGCTGCAGAATATAGTTGTGGGTATCCTCGCCGGATTGTTCAAAGATTCGAGCTTCCCTGATTTCCATGATGCTTCCAGCGACGGCGCCAATCGCGTTCGCCACCTCGTAGTGTTTTGGGAGGACAAAGGGAGCGGACAACACCCTTGCCACCTGCCGCAAGAAATGCCCCGCGGGCGCCCCAACACCAGTTATTGGAAATCTGCTGTCGATGTTCACGGAAAGATAGCGGCTCTCATCCGTAAGTAATTCTTGCAGAAGCCATTTGCCCCATTTACCCTCGATACGCTCTGGCATATTCGCTTCGAGCAAATCGTGGCTGGCCAGGAAGATGATGGCCTCTTCAGTGATAATTCTAACGATAGTAGAGAGCGTGTCGTCGATGAAATCACTTCTCGTCTTGCCATGAATACTCGCGAAACACCGCACCGCCCGATCGGCGACTTCCGTATCCCAGAGATCCAGATCCTCATCTTCCTTGGCCTGAAATATGTCCGTGGGGGAAATGGCCGCTACCTCGATGACCTCATGATTGATAAGTTGCTCTACCGATAACTGTTGGGGATGATACACCCCTACAGCGTCCATGAGACATGCGACGTTCTTAGGACCATCAGAAAGCAAATCCACGACGCGCCTGGCTCTGTCGTCCAAGAGTTCTTCGGATATAGGAGTATCGGCGTTGCACAAACCCCAATACTCGAGATCGCTCTCTTTCCACGTATTCCGGGGCTTGTGTTTCAGGCCAATAATTTCGTTCTTCACGTCCTCGTGGCTGCTTGCGAACCGGCATAAGGGCAAGACCCTTTCCGGGCCGATGGTCGTATTCCCGAACTTATCAATCCGAATCCTGCTGTCGCAGCCCACGCACACCGTCCTGATGTGCGCGGTTTCGACTGACGTTCGGATATCGCCTACACGCGCCCCATTTGGCGAGACCACGACTCTTCCGCTGTCCACAAAAGCCATATCCGTCGTGGTGCCGCCCACGTCAATCACCAGAGAGGAACGCTTTCTCGTGATGAAATCGCCGCCGATGGCGCTTGCGGCCGGCCCCGAGAGGATGGTTTCGACCGGTTTCTGCACGGCTTCATCACATGGCATCAATGTGCCGTCGCCGCGAACAATCATTAGCGCGGCGTTCGTGATATTCTTGCGCTGAAGCGCCGCTTGCACGCCTTCGATGAACTCGTGCATGACATAGACGAGCGATGCGTTCAGCGCAGCCGTAGCCGCCCGTTTGATGGAGTCAAGATGCGTGGATAGCTGGTGCCCCATTACCACGGCTAAATCGCAGTGTTTCCGCACGATCTCGAACGCCCGTTCCTCGTGGTCGGGATTGAGCGGGCTGAAATAGCTCGAGATGGCTATCGCATCCACCTCATCCTTATTCGCTTCAACCCAGTTACGGATTCCCTCTGTGTCAAGCGTCGCCTTTTGAACGCCTTGGGCGGAATGCCCCCCTTCAAAGTGCTCTACGACATCCGCCGAAAGCTTATCCTCAAAGCCAAACTCTTGGATGAGTTTCTGATCGTAGCCGATCAAGAGGAGGCCCACCCTGCGCGTGTTTCCCATGGCGATCGAATTCGTCGCAAGGGTGCTGGAAACTCCTACCAGCTTCACCGCTTCCGGGGAATCGATCTCAAGCTGATCTATTGCACGAACCACACATTTCTTGAGATCGCTTCGGGTGGTAAGCGTCTTTATGGTGCGAAGTATCCTCCTTGTCTTGTACTGAAGCAGAACCCCATCCGTAAAGGTCCCGCCAGTATCGATGCCAATGGCTAACCTATCCATCCATTCCCTACTTTCCGAGGTGCTCTAACTAGCCTCTTGGCCAGCGATCCTCGCCTCGGCCTCTTCAAGGATTCGTTCGATCTCTTGATCCGCGTCGGCCGGCACTTCTGATCGCGGTCCCTCGTGGGTCATCAAGATATCGCGCGTCTTCTCGATGACTCGCTGCTTCATGGTCTTGCAGCCGTTAGCCTCCCAATCTTCGTAACTGCTACGCTCCATCAAGGTAGGCCGGAAGTTCTTCTGGAACCACTTCATGGTGTGATCCTCGTAAAGATAGTGGCCGCCCGGCCCGACATTCTTGATAATGTCCACCGCCATGGTTTCTTGGTTCACTTCAATGCCTTGCTCGATTCTCCTACCCATCCCGATGATCTCGTCATCCATGACGGTCTGGAAAATGTCCCCGGTCTTGCCCGATTCGGTGTAGCCGTTGTCGTGCACAAAGTCGGCTCCGCTCAGCATCGCGGCGTGTATGGACATCGCGGCCTCAATCGCGGACTGGGTATCCATCGCCTTCGTGTCCGTGCAGCCGGATTGCGAGAACATGGGCAACCCACAATAATGGGCCATTTCCGTCAAGCCCGCGCTTAACAAGCTGAGCTCGGGCGCCCCATAGGAGTAAATGCTGTAGCGCATATCCAGTATAGATTGAACCCCGCCGACAATGATCGGCGTGCCTGGATTGATCAACTGAGACGCAATCACGCCCACCATGGACTCCGACAGGGCGACCACTATCTGACCAGCGTGTGTGGCGGGAACGGTGCCGCCGCCTATGGCGCACGGGCTGTAGACCTGCGGTATGCGGTGCTTCGCACAGTACATACACTTATCGATGGCGTGAAAGTCACTCACCAAGGGAGATATGGGCTCGCCGTAAAAGATGAAGTTCGGCTTCGCCCGGAACTCCTCTTCACCGCCGGCCATGGCAATCGCCATGCGGTGCTCGTCCCGGCACCCTTCAACGCCAAACGACCAGCTCATGATAGGGGTTGTGGTGTTGCGTATCATGTCGGCAAATTCGTAGATATCGGCAAGGCCATTCGTGACGTCACTGATAGAGCCAAGCGACTGTACGTAGCCGATATTGGGAAGCACGTCGCAAACCTTCGCCACCGTCGTAGCGTCTTTCCGCAAATACTTGCGGCGCTCCAAGGTGTCAGTGTCGATGAAATACGGCGGCGTAGGACCGGGCCCGAAATAGCTTCTTCCGCGCTCGACCACTATCTTCTTGTCCGGGTTCCCGTCCCAAGCATACACCTCGAAGATAACGGGCAGGGAGCGTAAGGCCTGCCTGATGATCTCCTGAGGAAAATACACCTTGAGTCCATCTTTATCCACCTTGCAGCCCGCATCGGCAAAAAGCTTGCGCGCGCCCTCATGGTGTACGGCCGCCCCCGTGTAGGAAAGCGTTCGCATCATGCCGTTAAAGATTGTCTCCTTCTGATCCTCGGAGAATATCCGAAACTGAGGAGACACATTCACCTTCATATTGGTCCTAGTGGATCCCATTGATAACCTCTACTTGTGTTTTTCAGGCTACGGACACAAACTGCGCATTCCCTGACGACGCATTCATCAGGACTGCCGGT
This sequence comes from Syntrophomonadaceae bacterium, assembly GCA_003551865.1. The sequence continues at coordinate 751 of PUNU01000198.1, read as the reverse complement.
GGTCAGCGTCCTCCACAATTTTCTTGATTGTTCTCATCTTGTCGCTGGGGATCTCTTCTGGCGTATGCGTGTCAATGATCTTCTGGGTCCTTTCGAGCGTGCGATCATTCATGGATTTACTACCCTCAGCTACCCATGTATCGTAGTCGGCCCGGTCTTGCAGTTTCGGCAGGAACCAGTCCTTCCAATGCTCGAATGTATGCGACGTTGTAACGTATTCGCCGCCCGGCCCCTGCTCCTCAATGAGATCTAGAGCCAATTGTTCTTCATCTACTTGGATCCCCTTGCAGAACTGCCGGCTCATACCGATTATCTCATCATTGAGAACCAAACTTTCCAGGCTGGCGTTAGTTCCGCTATCCAAATACCCGACATCGTGAACCAGATTCGCCCCGGACAGATTGGCGTACAGGATACTCGTCATCATTTCCGCCCCTGCCTGTTCGTCAAGGATCTTTGAATCCGTGCATCCGCCGGTGGAAAACATCAAGAGGCCGAGCCACTTCGCGATATCGGTGTTAGCGGCCGAGGCCAGTGAGAGCTCGGGGGCGCCGTAGGAGTAAGTGGATTTCTTCATGTCGAGTACGGTAGTGACGCCGCCCATGATAAGCGGCATTCCCGGCCTCTTCAGATGGCAAAGCACGACCGCCAGCAAGGTCTCAGCCAGTGATTGCACAAGCATGCCCGCCATGGTGGCCGGAGCGGTAGCCCCTGCGCTCGGGCACGGGGTGTACATGGCCGGGATGCCTTT
>PUNU01000299.1 GCA_003551865.1 Syntrophomonadaceae bacterium | reverse complement strand
CTCCGGGGTCGCGACGATCTCGCCCCACGGGTTCACCCGATTCTGCAATGGCATCGTGTCCTCTCCCTCGTTTCCCGGGCAGCGCTAGTGCAGCGCGCGACCTTCCTCAGCGGTGAGCCAAAAACGCACGGCCCACCCGTCCAGATCGATTTCGGCGTCCTCGATCGCCTCCTCGACCGAGCCCACCGGCAGGAACGAGCTCTGCCCCACCGCATCGCGCGGCAGGTCGTCCCGCTCCCAGTAATAGTAGATCTCCACCGGGCCCTCCTCGGCGTCCGTCTGGTCGCGGTAGATGTTGAACGTCACCGCCCGGTACTCGTGAATCGCGACGATTTGCGCCATGTCCGTTACTCCGTGTTTCTATCCCAGAAAACGCGGGGCACGAATGTTCTCGTGCCCCGCTCCACAACCCCTGCCCGGCCGCGCGCCCGGGTTTCCGCCCGCGATACTACGCCGGCCCGAGGTACACGAACTGAATGCCGTTGGCCTTCGCGAACCCCTCCAGCGCCGCGCGCGGCTCGCGTCCCAGCGGCCGGGCGCGCAGGTCCGCACCGACGAAAACCGACTCGAAGTCCGTCTTCACACCGAGCTTCCCGGCCGCCTCCGCGGCCCGTTCCTGCCACATCACCAGCTTCTCGAGATCCTGCTGGAACAGCCGGGTCGTCGCCGCACCGGTCGCTCGTGCAGTCGCCGCACTGCCCTTCACTTCGATCAGCGCGCGCAACTGCGCAAGCTTCAGCGCGTCGTTCGACTGGGTGCGCTTCCCCTCCCGGTACAGGTTGAAATGCCCCTTGACCCCGGGCGCGAAGATCGACAGGTCTGGGCGGAACTGCATCCGGGTGCGCCCGGTCGCGAAACTGTAGTAGGTCTCCAGCGACACCTGCTGCGCGCCAAAGCCGGCGCGGCGCAGGCCGTGGTAGATCTGCGAAACCAGCACGTCCTCGCTCCCGACCAAGCGCCCTTCCTGTCCGGTCAGCCACTGGCGCACCGACCCTTTAGGGGCGAACAGCGGCGCCACACTGCGCGCGTTGGACGTTCCGGCCGGTGCGGCTGGTACCGGTCGGCTGCGCAGTTGGCCACCCGAAGCACGCAGCGAGAACGTCGGGTCTCCCGCACAGTAGTAGGCAAAATTCACGCCCCGGGACGCGGCTGCCTCAGCCACCGCCAACACCCCGTCCGGGCTCAGTGCCCGACCGAGCGATGGCAGGTCGATGCACAGGAACCAGCGCTCGAGCGCCTTCCCCGGCAGCGCCACGAGCTTCTCCAGATCATCGATCGGACGATCCGGCCGCACCGTGTCCCGAAGCGCGTTGCGATGACCGTAAGCCCCGCCCTTGAACTCGATCGCGACGCGGGCCAGATCCGTGCGCGCGAAGTTTCCGCGCGCCGCGGGATCGAACAGCACCACGTCCACCTTCGCACGCCCGTTCAAGCCGACCTCCCGGCCCACCGCCCCCAGCGGCGCACCCGCCTCGAACAGGTGATGCGTGTACAGCGCGTGATACGTCTTCTCCGCGCCGATCACCCCGCGCGCGTCGGCAAAGAACGCCGGCAGCACCTTTTGAACATACCCCGTCATCGACATCCCTACCCTCCCTTCCGATCCCCGTTCATGCGAAGCATACTATGTCTACTTTTTGGACATGTCAATCCGATTGACGCTAGGAGCGCGAAACCGCAGAATGGCGCCATGACCCAGGCGAACGACAACCCCGACCTTCCGCCACTCGACGAACTGCGCTGGGAGGTGCGCCAGCGGCTCACGCTACTGGAAACCAGCCTGCTGCTTTCGGGACGGGTCAACACGGTCGCGCTGACCAGTCGCTTCGGCATCAGCCGCGCGCAGGCCTCGAAGGACCTGGCGCTTTACCAGAAGCTGCGCCCGCACAATCTGGTCTACGACCGGTTCCTGAAGAACTACGTGATCACGGACCGTTTCGAACCGCTGCTCGTCCGGGACACTTCCGCCGAGATCCTCGCGCTGCTCCGGGCAGACCTTCGCGGCGAGGGGCCGCTGATCTCGCTGGCGGCGGGAATGCCGGCGGTGGAGGTGCTGGAGCCAGTGGCCCGGCGCATCGACCCGCGGATCCTGCTGCCCGTGTGTCGCGCGATCTACGCAGGCGAAAAACTCCGGCTAAGCTACCAATCCCTGAACGGGGATGAGCCGCGAGAAATCGTGCTGACCCCGCACACCCTGGTGTACAACGGGTTCCGCTGGCACGTGCGCGGCTACAGCGAGCGAAAGGAGCAGTTCCGGGACTATCTGCTGGCCAGGATGCGCAGCACACCGGCGGCCGCCGGCCTGGGCGAACGGTTCGCGGCAGACGACCACCTCTGGCAGACATGGGTCACCGTGCGCATGGTCCCGCACCCGAGGCTCCCCCCAAACCAGGCCACCGTGGTCGCCGACGACTTCGGCATGACCGACGGCGAACTGGCCGTCGAACTCAGGGCACCGCTGGTGCCCTATTACACGCGCCTGATGCGCATCGGCGCGGGGGACACCGAGATGGATCCCCGTTTCCGGCAGATCGTGCTGGCGAACAAGGACGAGGTGTTGCCATTCATATCGTTCTAAGGCACCGTTGAGCAAGATGAGTTCTCTTCCAGACTCGAAATCGCTATCAAACTCGTTAGAGTAAGGTGCGCAGCAGTGCTTTTTCTAGAAGTTGATGGTGGGTGTCGCGATACACATAGTTATATCGGTATCGGTGTAAGCGCCTCCAAAAATGGACAAACCGTCGCGCAGATTTCTCGCGTCCTCCGCGGAAAATCAAGCACCGATGCAGAACTCCTCGCCATTGCTCATGGGATGTGTCTAGCCATTGCGCTGGGCGCCAAGGATGCCGTCATTGCCACCGACTGCCGTTCCTGTGTCGATATCCTGAATGGTCGCTCAATGAAGGCCGCCGATGAACTAAATATGCGCGCTAACCTGCTGAGGATTATCAACGAAATTCGTGATTTACATCGAGGGTTTCTACTCACATGGATGGGTAGGGATTCAATAACTGATGCACATGAGCTTTCCACCTTGGCGATGGAACGCTATCGGCATCTCATGGGCCTTCCGGGAGTTAATCAACGACCAATGAGCGCCACGAATTCCAGCGATCCACGCGGGACGTAGATTCCGATTGAGCCGACCCACGCGACAACGATAGAAGCTCCTGAATGAGCCGGCGTCGCCTGGTCGCATAGCGAGGATTGCCGCAGCAAGCATGAGAAAGAAGATCGGCGACTCCTGGGCTCATCATGCGAGATGTCTCTCCTAACAACATGGTCCGAATGTGCAATCTGGTGGGGACCGCGCCGTGACTCTCCGACCGTGGTGCGCCCGGAATCCGCCCGGAGGGCGCTCCGGGGCGCAAAAAGGTCCGAAAGCGGTCTCCGGGAGCCAAATTTCGGACCCCGAGCAGGCGTAATGACGATTTTCATCCTCTCACCAAGCATGAAACGGCTCGTTTTCATCGCAATTTCAACGGCCTGCTAATGAGCTGGCTACCTAATGGGGGAGCTTACGCGCCGTATGGGGCCTGGTCCGCTGGACGCCGGGCACGAGGGCGGACTACGAGCCTTGTTGCAACACGTGGCTGGGCTTGGACGAACGCACGAGTTTGGTGTCGACCATCTCCTACACCCAGGGGCGAAGACTAGAGGGCCGCTCGACGCGGCGCGGAAAATCCGCAAAGCCACGCCAGGGCGACGCAAGAAAAGCGGACTGGTGAATGAGCGGAGCGCCACTGTGCATAGCTGCGATCATGGCGTTGGCGCTATAGAAAAGCGACCACAAAAGGATATTTCATACACCTCGAAAGACTGTTTGATGCCTTATAGGTAATCGCCCTCGTGTGCATGGCCCGAGCCCTGCACCTGTGCCATGGCCGCATCGGCCTCGATTGACTCCGGCGGGCTGGAAGGATCGCGTAGCCTCTGCAGGTTCAATGCCGCGGCGTGTGCGCAACCGCGGAAGGTGGCACACCGGAGGCGGCGTACGGAACCGAGACGAGATACATGTACATCTTCTGCCCCTCGCACCGGGCGCATGAAGACATGTCCCCGTTCCATCACCGATGTCTTCAACCAAGAAGCCAGGCTATCAGCCATAGGAAGAGCAGGACGAAGCCCAACATGTACAGGTAAAGATCGAGTTTGCTCATCGTTGGTATTCCTCCGACCCCATGTGACAAGGCACCGCAGAGGACGGCACCCGGGCGTCCGCGATGATCACCGCCCGTTATGCTCGAACACACGGTGGATCACCAGGTGACACAGTGGAGCGCCGAACCGCACCTCCATCAATAATCTGCGAATCCGGTGGCGTCGGATAAACCTCGGCACAGAGGCTTATCGCGGCACAACCCGCGCAAGCTCTAGGTACCGGCAGAAGCCGTTTGCCCGCCGCATCTGGCGCGGTGTGCGGCACTCCGGTTCGAAAAGTGCCGGGCTGCCGACAAGCACGCACAGGGCGCTGGCCCGGGAGGTCGCGACGTTGAAGCGATGAGGGTCAT
>PUNU01000006.1 GCA_003551865.1 Syntrophomonadaceae bacterium | reverse complement strand
TTCACCGCGCCCGCGGGCAAAACTGATAATCCAGCGGATCGCCAAAATGTTTTTGCGGTGGGGGTTTACTTCCACCGGCACCTGGTAAGTGGCTCCGCCGACCCGGCGGGGCTTCACTTCCAGCACGGGCGAAACGTTGCGCACCGCCGTTTCAAAAATCTCATGCGGATCCTTGCCCGTTTTTTCGCGAATTATCTCCAGGGCCTCATATATAATGTCCTGGGCCGTCCCTCTTTGGCCGTCGAACATCAGCTTGTTGATGAACCTGGTCACCAGCTTGCTGTTATAGATCGGATCCGGCGTTATATCACGCTTTGCTACAGGACCTTTTCGCGGCATCTCAATTATCCACTCCTTAAACTTACTACTTTTTCGGCTTCTTGGTGCCGTATTTCGAACGGCCCTGGGCTCTGCTTTCCACCCCGGCCGTGTCGAGGGCACCTCTAACCAGGTGATAGCGCACCCCGGGCAAGTCCTTGACTCTCCCGCCCCTAACCAGGACCACCGAGTGTTCCTGCAGGTTGTGCCCTATCCCGGGAATATAGGCGGTTACTTCCATGCCATTTGTCAGGCGGACTCTCGCTATTTTACGCAGGGCGGAGTTCGGCTTTTTAGGCGTCGTTGTCGAAACCCTGGTGCAAACACCCCTCTTCTGCGGCGAACGGTTCAGCGCCGGGGCGTTAGTTTTCCTGGTTGTTTGCTTGCGGCCTTTCCGGATCAATTGATTCAGCGTCGGCATCAGTCCACCTCCTTTAGACTTCCGTAATAGCAGCCGCGGCTGCTTTGACTTTTATCCCAAACTTTTTGCCCAGCTCGGCCATTGTAGCGACATGCTGCGGTTCGATCTCACTGGCCTCGCACAGGGCAATTATCGGCCTGGTAATCCTTTCCTCGGCGTCCCCGGCGATAAAAACATACTTTGCTTCTCCTCTTTCCAGGGCTTTCATCGTTTCCTTGGTGCCGACAACTTTACGCCGGGCACTGCTGATCAGATCGTCCACCGGTAAGGAACACCGTCCTTGCGCGAACTTGCCCGGACCCGGAGCCCCCTTAAAAACACAAAAATAGTAATCCGGGGCACCGGTTGGCCAAAAAATGGATATCTTCGGCCAACCAAAGTGCCGGGCATTAAATTCATTATTTTAAGCGGCGTCTCTGCAGGCGGGAATTTTCTCTAAAACACGCCGTTTTGACGCACTTTAAGATTTTAACACCGCAGCCGGACCTTGTCAATCAAAATTTGCTATTTAATCAAGCTTTTTTATTGATCGGAACCCTGCTCCTTATCTTCCTGTTCGGACGAATGGGCGGATTCCTCTTTCCGCCTGTCCACAGAAGCGCCGATCGCGGTCTCTTCGCCGTCCATGTCCAGCTCGGCCACCGGTTCAGCCTCTTCTTCAGGCTCCGGTTCAAGCCCGAGCGGCCGCACTTCGACATTGCGGTAGCGGCTCATGCCGGTGCCGGCCGGAATCAGCTTGCCGATAATTACGTTTTCTTTCAGGCCGAGCAGCTGGTCCTGCCGTCCTTTGATCGAGGCTTCGGTCAGCACACGGGTCGTCTCCTGGAAGGAGGCGGCCGATAGGAACGATTCGGTGGCCAGCGAAGTCTTGGTAATCCCCAACAGCATCGGCCGGGCCAGGGCCGGGCGTCCGCCGTTTTCGGTCACTTCGCGGTTGATCTCGTCGAAAAAATAGCTGTCAAGTACGCCGCCGGGTAAAAGCTCGGTATCGCCGGGGTCTTCGACTTTGACCTTCTTCAGCATCTGGCGCACGATGATTTCGATGTGCTTGTCGTTGATATCGACGCCCTGCATCTTGTAGACCCACTGCACTTCCTTGAGCAGGTAGAGCTGGACTCCGCGCACGCCCTTGACCTTGAGCAGTTCGTGGGGATTGATCGAACCCTCGGTCAGCTCATCACCGGCGTTTACCCGCTGGCCATCTTCGACCTTGATCCGGGCCCCGTAGGGGATGGGATAAACGCGGCTTTCCCCGTACTCGGAGCTGAGCCTGATTTCACGCTTGTAGCGGGTTTCCACCACCTCGACTTCTCCGGCGATCTCGGTAATCAGCGACTGCCCCTTGGGCTTGCGCGCCTCGAAAAGCTCTTCAACCCGCGGCAGGCCCTGGGTAATGTCGTCGCCGGCCACCCCGCCGGTATGGAATGTCCGCATGGTCAGCTGGGTGCCCGGTTCGCCGATCGATTGGGCGGCGATAATACCGACCGCCTCCCCGACATTGACCACCTTGCCGGTGGCCAGGTCGCGGCCGTAGCACTTCACGCAGACCCCGTGGCGGGTCTTGCAGGTGAGCACGGAACGGAAGCGAACCTCGGTGATCCCGTGCTCGATAATCTTTTCTCCCATCTCTTCGGTGATCATGTTATCGGCGTCGATCAATATTTCCCCGCTCTCGGGGTGGTAGACCGGTTCCATGGTGTAGCGGCCGATCACCCGGTTAACCGCCTCCTCCAGGCTTTCCTCGTTCTCGAGGAATTCGCTCAAACCGATCGACTGGCCCGTACCGCAGTCTTCCTCGCGGACGATCACATCCTGGACCACGTCAACCAGGCGGCGGGTCAGGTAACCGGAGTCGGCGGTCTTAAGCGCGGTATCGGCCAGCCCCTTGCGGGCGCCGTGGGTGGAAATAAAGTACTCGAGTACGGTCAACCCTTCGCGGAAGTTGGCCCGGATGGGGATATCGATAATCCGGCCGGCCGGGTCGGCCATCAGGCCGCGCATCCCGCCCAGCTGGGTAATCTGCGATTCGTTGCCGCGGGCTCCGGAATGGGCCATCATGTAGATCGGGTTCAGCTCGTCAAGGCCGCTCATCAAAGCGGCGGTAATGTCGTCTTTGACCCCGCCCCAGATCTCGATTACATGGTCGTAGCGCTCTTTTTCGGTTATCAGCCCGTGTTCATACTGCTGTTCGGTGGCTTCAACCTTCTCCTCGGACTCCCTAAGCAGTTCCTGCTTCTGTTCGGGAACGACGATGTCGCTGATGGCCACGGTAACACCGGCCCGGGTGGCATAGTGGAAACCAAGGCTTTTAACCTGGTCCAAAATCTCCGAAGATTTGGTGCTGCCGTACCTGCGGTAACTGCGGGCGATCAGCTCGGAGAGGAAGTCCTTCTTGATTGCCTTGTTGCGGGGCCTCTCCTGGAGGGCTTTTTCCGGGTCCAGGCCCCTTAACGGGACAAAGCTTTCTTCAGGCAGGGAATTTTCAAAATCGGCGTTGTTCATGAAGGGGAAATCCTTCGGGAACACGTTGTTGAAAATGATCTTGCCGGCCGTGGTAAGCAGGTATTTTTTGCGGCGCACAAAATCCCTGCCCTTGAAGCCGGAAGCGCGGACGAAAATACGTGCATTTAAGTCCAGGTAGCCCAGGTTGTAGGCGGTCAAAGCCTCTTCCGGATCTGGGAAGACCTTGCCCTCGCCCCTGGCGCCCGTTTTTTCAAAGGTCAGGTAATAGCAGCCGAGCACCATGTCCTGGGTCGGTGTGGTCACCGGCTTGCCCTCTTTCGGGTTTAAGATGTTGTGAGCCGAGAGCATCAGCAGGCGTGCCTCGGCCTGGGCTTCGGCGGAAAGGGGCACGTGCACGGCCATCTGGTCGCCGTCAAAGTCGGCGTTATAGGCGGCGCAGACCAGCGGATGGATCTGGATCGCCCGCCCTTCAACCAGTACCGGCTCAAAGGCCTGGATGCCCAGGCGGTGCAGGGTGGGGGCGCGGTTTAAGAGCACCGGGTGGTCCTTGATAACTTCTTCGAGCACGTCCCAGACTTCCGGGCGCACTTTTTCCACCATCCGCTTGGCGCTCTTGATGTTGTGGGCCAGCCCGTCGCTGACCAGGCGCTTCATCACAAAGGGCTTGAAGAGCTCCAGGGCCATCTCCTTGGGCAGGCCGCACTGGTAAAGCTTCAGGTCGGGGCCGACCACGATCACCGAGCGGCCCGAGTAATCGACCCGCTTGCCGAGCAGGTTCTGGCGGAAACGTCCCTGCTTGCCTTTGAGCATGTCGCTCAACGACTTCAGCGGACGGTTGCCGGGCCCGGTCACCGGGCGGCCGCGGCGCCCGTTGTCGATCAGGGCGTCCACCGCTTCCTGGAGCATGCGTTTTTCGTTGCGGACGATGATGTCCGGCGCACCCAGGTCGAGCAGGCGCTTCAGGCGGTTGTTGCGGTTGATTACCCGCCTGTAAAGGTCGTTTAAATCAGAGGTGGCGAAACGCCCCCCGTCCAGCTGGACCATCGGCCGCAGGTCGGGCGGGATTACCGGGATGCCGTCGAGGATCATCCACGACGGGTCGTTACCCGACTGGCGAAAGGCTTCGATCACTTCGAGGCGGCGGATAGCCCGCACCTTCTTCTGGCCGCTGGAGGTGGCCAGCTCTTCACGCAGCTGTATGGCAGTTTCCTCCAGGTCCAGGGCGCTTAAAAGCTTCTTGATCGCCTCGGCGCCCATTTCCGCTTTAAAACCCTTGCCCGACTTAAATAAAGCCTGGTACTTGTCGAAGTACTCCCGGTACTCGCTTTCGG
>PUNU01000144.1 GCA_003551865.1 Syntrophomonadaceae bacterium | reverse complement strand
GCCATCTATTTCCAGCATCATTGCTTCCGAACTCGGTTACCGCGATGATGCCGAGTGGTTTTTTGGGATTTCAACCAGGCTCGATCTGGAAAACATTCTTAAAGATACTCACTATGGCTTGCATATGGCCAACATGGCCGGTTCATGGCTGTGTGTAGTTCACGGGTTTGGCGGAATGCGGACCAGGGGGGAAGCGTTGAAGTTTAACCCGTACTGTCCTCAATTCTGGCAGGGGTACAAATTTAGAATAATTTATAAAAGCTGCCTGTTGGAGGTGGAAGTAGATGCAAACAGGGCTGTTTATCATTTAATTGACGGTGACACCGTCAAGTTTGTCCACCGGGATCACGAGGTTGTCCTTTCGAAGGGAGAAAAAGCCGTTTTAGATCTTTCATGATCTATTTTAACAGCGTTTGGAACTGGTGCCCTGCCAATCAAGTTTGTTCTCTTTTTGTTTGCAGTTATTGCAACCCGGCACTCGGCTCTTAAACAAGCCCTTATAGTTGTTTCGGATCGCTTGCCGTAAGCACAGCCGGCTGGGTGCCGGCTTGAAGAATTTCCCTCAAAGATAAAGAGCTGTTGTAATAATTGACAAATTACGCTCATTATTAGCTGACGGGGTGCTGCTTTAGCCCGGCAACATAAAACTCTCCACCCAGGGTGGCAAGGGGAAAAATCAGGTGAACAGCGAGGTAGGCATTTTGCCCGAGTGGAAAAATATTAAAGCATTTATATTTGACCTGGACGGGGTTTTAACCGATACAGCCGAGTACCACTTCCTGGCCTGGAAGCGCCTGGCGGATGAGGAAGGCCTGCCTTTCAGCAGAGAAGACAATGAAAAACTGCGCGGTGTTTCCAGGCGCGCATCGCTGGAACTGCTGCTTCAAGGACGCCGCCTGCCTGAGCGAAAGATGCAGGAGCTTATGAAACGCAAAAATGCTTATTACCGCGAATATATCAAGTCCATATCGGAGAAAGATCTGTTACCGGGAGCCGCTGACTTACTGCAAGAATTACAAAAGAGAGGTTACAAACTTGCTCTGGCCTCGGGCAGTAAAAACGCTCCCCGGGTTGTAGAGCGTCTCGGGATAGCTTCATATTTTGATGTGCTGGTCCACGGAGGCAGTGTTGAAAGAGCGAAACCTTATCCCGATTTATTTCTTCATACCGCTGAAAGGCTGGCAGTATACCCTTCCGGTTGCGTTGTAGTGGAAGATGCCGAAGCAGGGATAGAAGCGGCACAGGCGGCAGGCATGGCTACCATTGGAATCGGGCCGCCGGAAAGAGTGGGAGCGGCCGACCTGGTTTTCTATTCAGTAGCGGATATTGAGCTTGAAAAGATTTTGTCGTAATAAAAGGAGATAAGTTACACTGTTTCTATTTCCACTTCTTCAATCTTACGGTTCCTGATCCGAAAGGCCCGCAGCCGGGGATGTTCTGAATCGATAAAAGAGGCGATCAGGTAATAGGCCTGAGGATAATAGGCCTGGTCCAGATCGGTTTCGGAGGGATAGGCGGGGAAATCGGGGTGAGAGTGGAAAATGCCCCATATTTCATGTCCCCTTTTTTCGATTTCTGTAAAGATTCGGTATAGATCTTCGGGATGGACGTGATAGCGGGACTTGCTTTGCAGTTCGTTTCTGGCCGGGTAGAAACGCTTTGCTTCTTGCCTGGGGCTGTCGGAAATGATCCCGCAGGCCTCATATGGAAGTTCTTTACGGGCGTGCTGTAACATTTGTTGCTTAATTTTTTGGGGAATCTTTATTTTTTCTTTAGCTGACATGGTTCTCACCCATATATAAAATTAAATCTATCTTGACTCCCAACCTGTCGCCGGGGATTTAGGAGGTTAGAGTTTTATTATCTTTATCATAACCGGGAACTCCGGTTATTCCTGGATAAACAGGGGTTTCAAACAAACTCCGCCTCAGGGCACTCTTGAAAGAGCAGTTAAAGTTTACGATCGGGCCTGTAAACATTCCACCGGGAAAGTCAGTCAGCCTTGTAATTTAAAGTTTGCTGTCAAGCCAGCTTTTTAAAGATGCGAACACTTTATCTTTTTCCGGTTCATTATGGAGCTCGTGATACATTCCTTCCCAGAGCTCCAGTTTACATTTGTCGCCTGCCAGGCCGGCCAGTTCCTCGGAACCGGAAGGAAAGGTAATGCGATCCCCGGTACCGTGCATAAGCAGCAGGGGCAGGTTTATCTCCGGGGCGCGGCTGAAAACATATTCGATTGCATCAATCATTCCTTTGCTCGTGCGCACGGTGATCCGGTCGTGAACAAGCGGATCATGGCGGTAAGCTTCGACCACCGCAGGGTCCCGGGATAGGGCGTTGAGCTCAAGCTCATTTGCCATGGCGGTTCCGGGTGACAACAGGCTCAAGAAGCGGACTGTAACTACTTTTGCCCTGTTTTGGGCGGCCGGCAGGTGCAGGACCGGGCTGCTTACTACTGCTCCGTTTAGTGCGGGGGAACGCTGGATCAGGTAAAACAATACAACCAGGCCACCCAAACTGTGGCCGTATAGAAAACATGGTTTATCCGGGTAACGGTTCGCAGCGTCTGTCAGTAAAAGGTTCACGTCATCACCCAGGTGGTCAAAAGTAGGAGCATCGCCTCTCTGCCCGCCGGAGCGGCCGTGCCCGCGCAGGTCCATTGCCGAGAGAGTGTAACCGGCGCCGGTCAGCATCTCCGCCCAGTGGGCATAACGGCCGCTGTGTTCCCCGATCCCGTGCACCAGGCAAACAATGCCTTTAGTGGCGCTTTCGGGTTCCCATCTTCGGGTGAACAGCTGTAATCCGTCATCGGTTTCCCACTGCATTTCTTCGAGTTTCAATATGGTCAACTCCTTTTAGAACCGTTCCCAAACCCTTATACTGCCGTTGCTCCTCCGTCCACTCCAAGCACCTGGCCGGTGACAAAGTCGGCTCCGGATGAACACAGGAAGAGCACCGGGTGAATAATGTCGTTTGTTTCCGCCAGCCGGCCCATGGGAATACTTTTTATCACTTCAGCATGTATTTCTTCGCTGGACCAGAATGGAGCACTGAAGCCTGTTTTCACCATACAGGGAGCGACGGCATTTACCTGGATGTTGTCTAAAGCCAGCTCGGCGGCCAGGACCCTGGTGAGCATTTCGATGCCGGCCTTTGCTACTCCGTAAATACCCATGCCCTGGGCTGCACGGCAGGCGGCGAGAGTGGATATGCTGACAATTTTCCCTCCTCCCTGCTCTTTCATAATTTTTGCCGCGGCTCTTGAGCAGTAGTAGGTGCCGTTTAAATTGGTGTCAATAATCTTTTGCCAGCTTTCAGTGCCCGCATCCACTACGGAGGAAGTAAGCAGATTCATGCCGACATTGTTTATCAAAACATCGATTTTACCAAAGCGGGCTTTAGTTTGTTCAAACAGCACGTCAACCTCTTCTTCTCTGGCGATATGGGTCGGAATGGCAAGAAGATCGTCGCCTCCGCCGAGATCTTCCGCTGCGGCATCAAGGCCATCCTGTTTGCGGGCACAAATCGCCACTTTTGCCTTTTCTTGCAGGAGATGGCGGGCCAATTCCAACCCGATACCGCGGCTTCCCCCGGTAACCACAAACACTTTTTCGGCTAATCCGTAGATTGGCCTGGTCATAAGCGCACCCCTTTCTTTAGCAATAAAGATAAGATTCTTATTGCTGATTATACCAGAAATGGTTATTAATTTACCTGCCGTCACAATTTTTATTAATACCGGGGGTGGATCAGGCAGAGGAAAACTTTCCCTGCCGGCGAAATGATCATAACCGCTTTAATATTTGACAGGCTTATTATTGACAAAGATGCTGTATCAAGAGCTGCCGGCATCCGGCCGGGGCGATAAATTGGAGGTTTGCCGGTGAAAAAGACCAACGCCGCCCGCATTCTTGATCGTTTGAACTTGCCTTACCGCTTGGAGGAATTTCCAGTGGACAAAACAGATTTAAGTGCCGAAGATGCTGCCGCCCGGATGGGAGTGCCGCCGAAGAGGGTGTTTAAGACCCTGGTGGTCCGTGGGAGTAAATCCGGGGTGTTGGTTGTTTCCATACCGGGTGGAAGTGAACTGGATTTAAAAGCCCTGGCCGGGCTCAGCGGCAATAAAAAAGTAGTAATGGTGCCTCTCAAAGAAGTGAGGCAGCTGACCGGTTATACCAGGGGGGCGGTTTCTCCCCTGGGCATGAAAAGCAGCTATCCTTTTTATCTTGATCAAAGCGCTCTAAAGTTTCCTTCCATATATATCAGTGCCGGAGCACACGGAGTCCAGATCAACCTGGCTCCGCAAGATCTTGTTAAAATTCTTGAAGCAATTACCGGAAAAATTACACTTTCATCCCGCCCTGGATGACAGGGTATTTTACGTTTTGTATTTTAAGAACATTCATCTGGATATTGTTACCTTTCTTTAAACTGAACGTAACTACTCAGGCCTAACCCGCTATGCCATAGGGGACGGTTCCATCGTTTTCCCTTCGGCCTTCGCTACGCTCAGGAACGCTCGAACCGTCCCCATGGCACAGCTTTTCACTCAACAAG
>PUNU01000122.1 GCA_003551865.1 Syntrophomonadaceae bacterium | reverse complement strand
GTACACGGCCGCACCGTCAGGCAGGGTTACAGCGGCAGGGCGGACTGGTCGGTGGTCCGGGAGGTTAAAAAATGCTTGCATATCCCGGTAATCGGCAACGGCGATATCGAATCCCCGCAGTTTGCTGAAGAGATGCTCTCTTACAGCGGCTGCGACGGCATAATGATCGGGCGGGCCGCCAGGGGCAATCCCTGGATTTTTGCTCAAGTATTGGCCCGCCTGGAAAACAGCCGGCCTCCCGAACCGCCGGAGGTCGAAGAAGTCGTGGATATGGCTTTAAGGCACTTTTTACTGCTCAGCGAGTTGAAAGGGGAGGCGGCTGCAGCCCGGGAAATGCGCCGTCATACCGCCTGGTACGTCAAGGGCCTGCCCGGGGCGGCCCGGGTCAGGCAGAAGCTGGTCGGTGTTTCCAGCTTTAAAGAAGCGCAGTTTATCCTCCGCAAATTTGCCCGCCGCCCGGCCCGGTAAAATCGGCATATTTTAATTGCCACCGCTTCGTTTTAATGCTAAAATTACAATTGTCACAAGTCTGTGCACAAAAAGCCGGGTCTTCTTTTACAACGGGTAGAGCCGCCGGCTCTTCAAAAGTGGAGTGTGGGCATTGCAGGGTGAAAAAGTTTTCAGGATCGGCGATAAATTAATCAGCCTGGACAAAGTGGTTCACCTGGCCGAACGGGCCCTGGAACTGCGTGAGCAGGGTTATTCTCAACAGGAGGCGGCCAGGCGGCTTCACCTCGACCGCAGTTTTGTCTCCCGCCTCGAATCGACCGGGGAAATACGCAAAGGCGGGCGGGTGGCGGCAATTGGCTTCCCCATCGCCAACACCGGGGAACTTGCCGATCTTTGCGGGGCTTACGGGCTCGATTTTTTCCTTCTGCTAAACGACAAACAGCGCTGGGAAATGGTCCGCGGCCAGCAGGCGCTCGATTTCTTTAACCGCACCCTCGAACTGGTAGCCCGCCTGCGCGAGTTTGACACCCTGATCATGATCACCTCGGAAAAGTGGTATCAGCTGGCCGAAGCTCTCCTTGATATCCAGATCATTCACTTAAGCCTCGGCCCGACCCCGATCCAGGAAGACCGCCGGGTCGACCCGGAGCGATTAAAGGCCACCCTGGAAGCGGTCATTGGCCGGGCAGTGAAGGAGGACAAGAAAAGTTGAAGCGAATAGTGGGCATCAGCCTGGGTGCATCATCGCGGGATCACGTGGTCACAGTGGAACTAATGGGTGAGCAGTATAAAATTGAGCGCATCGGCACCGACGGGGATTTGCCCAAGATGATCGAAACGGTCAGGGAACTCGACGGCCATGTCGATGCTTTCGGCCTCGGGGGCATGGACCGTTATATCTACGCCGTCGATCGGCGCTACGAGTTCAGGGATGCCAGGAAGATCGTGCGGGCTATCCAAAAGACTCCGATCGTCGACGGTTCCGGCCTTAAGAATACTTTGGAGCGGCGGGCTATAGATTACCTGGCGGAGAATACCGACCTGTTTAAAGAGCAAAAAAAAGTCCTGCTGATGAGCGCCATGGACCGCCTGGGCATGGCCCAGGCCTTCGAAAAAGCGGGCTGTAAAATTACTATAGGTGACCTGGCCTTTATTCTCGGGCTTCCCATACCTCTTTCTTCGCTCACCACCCTGGCCATGATCGCCCGGGTCCTGGCCCCCCTGGTCGGTCAGCTGCCCTTTACCATGATCTATCCGACCGGTGAAAAGCAGTCGGAAAACAAGCCGCGCTGCAGGCGATTATTCTATGAAAACGACATCATTGCCGGCGACTTTCATTTTATCCGCCGCTACATGCCGGAGGAACTGCCCGGCAAGACAGTAGTTACCAACACTGTAACTAAAAGCGACCTGGAATTTTTAAAGGAGCGCAAACTAAAAACGCTGATTACGACGACGCCGGAAATGGAAGGCCGTTCATTCGGGACCAACGTCTTAGAAGCCCTGTTTGTTTGCATGGCCGGCGGCGACCGGGAGCTTAGCGAAGAGCAGTACAACCGGCTGCTTGCCGAGCTCGACTTAAAACCGCGGATTGTTGAATTGCAGTAAAAAGAATGGCTCAAATTTCTTGACATTGGGTGGTAGACGCCTTATAATAAAGCAACACTTGAAAGGTTTTAGCGGCAATAAGTGTCAAGTCTGGCTTGACACTATGTTTATCTTTAACGGACTTCGTAAAGATATGAAGCCGTTATTTATTTTGACCGTCATGGCTTTTTTTTGACAGAATAACCACACTGCGGTTTACTGTATATGATTAAAAGGGAAACATGGTGAGGAGGCAAATGCCGGATGGAAAAAGAACAAAAAATGGAAAATAACGAAGAGTTGTTGTTAACCAAAGAGGGTTTAGAAAAACTGGAAAAAGAGCTGGATCATCTTCGATCGGTAAAAAGAAAAGAGATCGCCGATCGCATCAAGGAAGCCATTTCCTACGGTGACATAACCGACAACTCGGAATACGAAGATGCCAAAAATGAGCAGGCCTTCATCGAGGGGAGAATTCTTACTCTGGAGAAAATGCTCCGTCGGGCCCGGCTTTTGGAAAAAGGTGATGACGATAACCATTATGTTTGCCTCGGTTCGACGGTCAGGTTAAGGGATATGGATCGGGATAAAGAATACGAATACACGATCGTAAGCTCAGCCGAAGCCGCTCCCACAGAAAAGAAAATCTCCAACGAATCACCGGTAGGCAAAGCGATAATCGGGTTGTCTGTCGGTGATAATGCTGAAGTAAAGGTGCCGGCCGGAACATTTAAGTACAGGGTAGAAGCGATAAACTAAGCCTTAAATGGGGGTTCGAAGATGGAGCAAGAACAACCGTTGCACGAGCTGATGCAGGTCAGGCGGCACAAGCTGGATGCTTTGAGGGAAAAGGGTATAGAACCGTTCGGCAGTAAATTTGAAACCAGTCACTATTCTACGGAGATCATTGATAACTTCGCTAACCTGGAAGGACAGACAGTGGCCATAGCCGGCAGGCTGATCAGCATACGCTCGCACGGCAAAGCATCTTTTGCCCATTTACAGGACTACCGGGGGCAAATCCAGATCTACCTGCGCCAGGATCGCCTCGGCAGTGAGAAATATGAAAACTTCGACCTGGTCGATATCGGTGATTTTGTCGGTGCTGTCGGGGAAGTATTCCGCACTAAAAAAGGGGAAGTAACGGTTAATTTAACAGATTATCAATACCTGGCCAAGGCTCTGCGGCCTCTGCCCGAAAAATGGCACGGGTTGAAGGATGTCGAACTGCGCTACCGCCAGCGCTACGTGGACTTGATTGTCAACCGGGAGGTAAAGGAAACCTTTATAAAACGCAGTCAACTCATCCAGGCGATGCGCGACGTTTTGAACCAGTGGGGTTTCCTCGAAATGGAAACGCCGATCATGCAGACAATTGCCGGCGGTGCGCTGGCCCGGCCGTTTGTCACCTATCATAATGCCCTTGACATGAAGCTTTACCTGCGCATTGCCACTGAACTGCATTTAAAAAGGCTCCTGGTCGGCGGCCTGGACAAAGTATACGAGATAGGGCGCATCTTTCGCAATGAAGGTATTTCGACCATTCATAACCCGGAATTTACCTCTGTCGAAATCTACCAGAATTACGCCGACTATGAAGACATGATGAAGGTTACAGAAAACCTGATCCATCAAATTGTGCAAAAGGTCTTTGACAGCAGCAAGATCACCTTCCAGGGCCGTGAGATAGACCTGACTCCGCCGTGGCCCCGTGAAACGATGCTCGGGGTGGTCCGCAAATATGCGGGGGTTGATTTTGCCGCAATCCCCGACGATGATGCCGCGTTCAAGGCGGCCAGGGATGCCGGCCTGGAAATTGACAAGGGCCTCTCCTGGGGGGAAATACTCTTCATGTTTTTCGAGAAGTTTTGCGAAGAGCAGCTCATCGAACCGGTATTTGTCACCGGTTTTCCGATCGAAGTTTCCCCGCTGGCCAACAAGATGCCCGAAGACCCCCGCCTGACTTTGCGGTTCGAGGGGTTTATTGCCGGCTGGGAGATTGCCAATGCATTTACCGAGCTCAACGATCCCATCGACCAGCGAGAACGGTTTGAACAGCAGCTGGCCCGCCGGGAAGCGGGCGACGATGAAGCTCACGTGATGGACGAAGACTTTTTAATCGCCCTGGAATACGGCATGCCCCCGGCAGGCGGACTGGGTATCGGCGTTGACCGCTTGATCATGCTGCTTACCGACAACGTTTCCATCCGCGACGTCATCCTTTTCCCCACCCTCAGGCCCAGGTCCGGTGGCGAATAAATAAAGCCTTATTAAGAAAAAAATGCAAATAATGATTGACATAGACAGACGACCCATGATAATATTGAAAGGTCGTGCCCGGGAGTAAAAAAACCGGGGACTCCGTTCTTTGAAAACTGAGCAGGGTAACGAAAAAGGGTCTCTGGTCTTCTAGCAGGAAGGCCAAGGGTCCTTGCGAACGTTTATTGGAGCTGGGATTAACGAGTGTGAGTTTATGATTTTAGATATAAACTGGAGAGTTTGATCCTGGCTCAGGACGAACGCTGGCGGCGTGC
>PUNU01000151.1 GCA_003551865.1 Syntrophomonadaceae bacterium | reverse complement strand
CTGAGTGTGGTTCCGGCTTTTATTAGCTCAGCTTGCTGCCGCTCTGTTTCCCAAATTGATTGAGCCGTTGTAACTACTTCTCGCACCCTGCCTTTTGGAACAAAAACCGCTCCATCGCTATCGGCGAACACCACATCATCCAATCCAACCTCAAAATCGCCAAATTTTGCTGACACAAGGGCTTCCGGATGACGCTGATCAAGCCGCCTTGGCCCGGCCGGAAAAGTGCCGTAAGTAAAAACCGGACATCCGATATTTGCAAGTTCAGGCTCGTCCCGGTGATATCCCCACACAACCAGGCCGCCCAAGGCACAGGCTTGCGCTTCCAGGACAGTCAAATCACCGATACAGCCCTCATCAGCCCTTCCTTGATTATCAATAACTAAAACATCCCCTTCTCCGGCATTCTTCATTGCCTCCAGGAATATATCAACGCTTCCGTAATGGCGTGCCGGCTGAACTTTGCCGGCCAAGCGCATTTCCAGCCTTACAGGTCTGACCCCCGCCGGGGCGATACGCAGTGGAATGTTCAGCCTCAAGCAGGCATCAGAAATCAGCGGCGTCGATAAATCTTTGAAAGCAACCCACAACTGTTTGTTCAACACCAATACTTCCCCCTTATATAGTTTATTCTAATTTCTTTTGATACTCTTTAACCCATTCAGAGTAATCCCGCGGTGGATCCCCTTCTTTAGCCGCTTTTATTACGCAAACTGCCCTGGAAAAGGGAATATGTAAAAAACCCATAATACCCCGGTATATCAAGGATGCAGTCCGGTGAATCACCCCTGCAGAGACGTTTATATTCCAGTTGATCTTTTTTAGGCAAATCCAGGTTGTTTCTCCCCCACCGCATCTCAAATAGGTTCAGTAAACCTTCCCTGATATCATTACTAAAAGGTGAGATAAAATCTCTAACGTAAGTACCTGCGCTCAGGTTGTTAAAGCCCGCTTTTTGAAGCCATTCAAGGGCCCACAAGCCATGCAAACCCGGTTTCATACCAGGAAAAAATGGGGCGATACCTGAAGCAGTTGCATTTAAACTGGCTTCCAAAACCGGGTACCCGGGTAGCAACTGTTGAGAAGAAAGGTTGAGCATAAACAAGCTGCCGCCAGGTTTTATCATCGCGGCAAGCTTTTCACACATTGAAACGGGATCTTGTGTGAACAATTCAAGACAGTCAATGCTGAAGACCCAATTAAAAGTATTTTTTTCAAAACGAAGATCCTCAATATCACCTTTTATGAATGAAATCCTCTCTGTTAAATTGAACTTTGAGGATAAAGCGCGCCCTTCATCCAAAAAAGGAGCTGTCACATCAACTCCGGTAACATGACTGCCAAGGCCCGCATTTTCCGCCAACATCAAGGTATAATAACCGTCCCCACAACCGGCATCTAAACCCTTACTTCCCGCAGGCAGCGTTAATGACTCCAGCACCTGTTTTATAACCGGCTCCTTTAAAGCGCGAAACATTTTCATTTTTTGAAGATAGTCTCCTGCACCCGTTTCTCTACCCTTCATTACCGCACCTCTTAACTTAATACTTCTATGGTCCCCGCTTCACCATTCAGCCGGACTAATTGCCCGTCTTTCAGGGTGCCGGTGGCATTGCCCACCCCGACAACGGCAGGAATGTTGTACTCCCTGGCCACCACCGGGCCGTGCGACAGGGTTGCCCCCGTCTCCATAATCAAGCCGCCTATTTTTAAAAACAGCGGAGTCCAGGAGGGATCCGTGGACATTGTCACCAGGATATCGCCATCTATAAGCTTTCTGCCTTCCTCCGGCCTCATGACAATTTTAACCGGCCCCTCGTGTATTCCCGCCGAAGCGGGGATACCCCGTAAATCGCCGTCTCCGCCTTCATCTGCGACCACACATACAGCTTCACCGTAACTGGTGATTAAACGCGGCACGTTGGTCCGCTGCATTTCCCTTAAGTATTCCTCCCTGTTACAGGCAGCCTTCTTCCGCAGATCCCCCCCTGCTTTTATATCCTCCATGGCTACAAAGAAGATGTCGCCGGAATCCTCTAGCCTCCCTTCAGCGGCCAGTTCTGCTCCGACTTCAGCCAAAACTTCCCTTAGGACATTCATTGCCTGGACCATGATGAACTTGGGCATCTCCCTGAATCCGAAAGTATCCCGGAACAACCTGAGCAGTTTTTGCACCTTCCGGGCATCCCTGGAAGCCCCTTTATCTTTTAACCGGGCAGTTAGATGATCTATGGCCCGTTCTGCTTCTTCCTGGTCCCGGTGGAGTTTATCAATCCCTTTCCGGTAGGTTTTCTGATCGATATAGGACTGGATCGTATCGACAATATATTCCGGCTGCTCTTTCCACCTGGGAACGCCAAAGTCTATTTCTTCAGAAGACCGGTGACCGTACTTCTCCAGGAAGCCAAGGATTTCAGGGCGAACGGCAGAAGCCTTCGCATCAGCCTGATCAAGCCTCTTTGCTATTTGGAGCATCTCCATGCCCATTTCCGTAGTAACACTGTTTGGCACCGCCCTTTTTACTTTTTCCAACTCCGAGGTGTCTAAAGAGTGCTTGCGGATTATTTTTTCAGCCCGGTCCAAACTTGTTAACAGCGGCGGTATCATCCACCAGATCATTGAATAACCGATCTTAAAAGGCGGGGTAAGGGATTCTTCTTCCACGAATTTAAGTTTATCGTCTAATGTTTTTAGTTTTTTTCTTCTATCTTTTAAAGCGTTGAGCTGGTTATAGGCATAAGCAATGGCTTTATTTACCGAGCGGTAAGGAAAGTATTTCCCGTAAAATAGTTTCGGTCGGGAAGCAATCCTCAGCTTAAGCGGGCCGGGACCAATCTTCGTAACCACCGCCCACAGCAGGCCGAGCAGGGATTTTTTGTTTTCCTTTAACTCTTCGCTATTACGATCGGCAATCTGGGCCATGGCTTTAATAGTCATCGGCTCAGAATCCATCAAGGCCGGAATCCTGTAGCTTCTCAGCCTGCCGACCACAGTCTCGTAGCGTAGCGGCTCAGTAATATCAACAAAAATTCTCCCGCCGGGGCTTTTGATCCACGGTACCGGCCTGTGCTGGTTTCTGCGGTTAAGAAGAAACCTGGTCAGCCCGTTCCTGAAAAAGTCCACCGCCGCCGGGGTAAGCGGGGCGCTGAACCCATTGCGGTAAAGGAGCAAATTAAGGTAAATTCGCAGTTCATCAGCGCTCTCTACCGGATGGGTCATGGGGTAAAGAGCGGTTACCGGCCTGGCCTGGACCAGGTAAAAAACGCCGCCTTCACCGGCCCACTCCAGGTCCTGCGGGAACCGGAAATACTTTTCGGCGGCCACTGCCAGACCCAGCAGTTCCTTCCTTTCCCGTTCGTTTAAAGTAGCTTCTTCCTGCCTTCCGGCCTCTACCGGAACCAGTTTAACACCCCGGTCATTTCTTACCGTCATAAACTCTTTAACTGCAATATGTTCGCTGACCACTTCCCCGCTACTTTTCTTAATGATCCACTGGTCGGGATCCACCTGTCCACCGACGATCGCTTCCCCCAGCCCCCAGGAACAATTAATTGAAACCTGGTCCCTTCTGCCGTTAACCGGGTTGGCTGTAAAAATAATCCCCGATTTTTCTGATGAAAGCATTTTTTGAACAACCACCCCGTGCCCCAATTTTAACCCGGCCATCCCCTGTTTTTCCCGGTAAGACACCGCCCTTTCGTTCCACAGCGAGGCCCAGCACTTCTTGATCGCTTCATAAAGCTCTTCTTTACCTGATATGTTCAAGTAGGTGGAATACTGGCCGGCAAAAGAAGCCCCGGGGAGGTCTTCCGCCGTTGCTGAGGAACGGACCGCTACCCGGGGTTCTGCAATGTATTCATATACCTGGTCGATTTCTTTCTCGATCTCCGGTGGCATTTGTCCTGCAGAAAATTTATCCTGCAGGCAGGAAATCTTTTCTTTTAAAGTTTCCCGGGGATCCGGAGTACCCGGGACTTCCCTGATATCGTTTTCGGTTCTCGCCTCAAATAACAACCCCTCGATTGCTTTTTCCAGCCCGTTTTCTTGAACAAATTTATGGTAGGCATCCACCAGGATGACAAACCCTCCCGGCACCGGCAAGCCGGCCCTGATCATTTCACCCAGGTTGGCGCCCTTACCACCTGCCTGCGCCAGATCTTCCTTGCCGATCTGCTCCAACAAGCGCACGTAGCTATACTCCTGCATGCTTATACGCTCCTTGCCTTTGCTATCTTCCAGGCCTTCGCATTCACCATATCCAGTTGAAGTATCTCTGTATTTCGAGGCACACATCATCTTTACCTCCTGTTGCCAATTTGGAGGGATCTTTCTCCCGATCCTGCCCGCATTATAACAGGGGATACGACGGCATGAACCTGCCAAAGGTTGGTAATCTAAAAAACAAACCGCACCAACCTTATATATAAAAATACTTTAAGATAACCACAGGCCAATTGGGTAACATATTAGGAGCAATTTACTGCATAAGGCACCCATATTAGTGGGGGATTTAGGATTAAGATTGGTTTAGGACTGAGATAAAAAGAGGGGAAAGCATAAATAATGTGGGCGAGTAAACTATGGTTACCGAT
>PUNU01000285.1 GCA_003551865.1 Syntrophomonadaceae bacterium | reverse complement strand
TTACTACAGCATTTACAACAACTTTATATAGGAGATGCTGCAAGCGAAGATTAAGCGAACCGTATGGAATTACTGGCATTTTAGAGGTGGGAGGTTGGAAGTGAGACTTGTTTGCTGCATCGGGTGAGCAGTTCGATTCTTTTTGGTTGCCTTTAACAAGTCTTTTCCACCCCCACCCCGACCCTCCCCCATCAAGGGGGAGGGAGGATGTTTTTTACCCAACCCCCCTCAAGGGGGAGGGAGTTTCTATCGAATGACCGGTTTTTCTCCCTCTCCCCCGGTGGGAGAGGGCCGGGGTGAGGGGGAGGCGATCCTCTGTCCCGGTGTTAAAAGATGGATTACCATCGGGGGCATGTCCTCTTAACGTGTCTCCAAAAGTGAACGGGCCGGACCGAGACCTGCAGACCTGGGTGTCAAATGTCGAGGCTGCCCGGCCCGGTTTGTTTGAAGCAATTATTCTGGAAAGGGTGAACAAGAACAATGGCCAAAGCATTTTTCCGGGGGGGCGTCCATCCTGAATATTACAAAGAGAACACTTCTACGCTGGCCATTGCCAAGATGCCGCTGCCGCAAAAGGTGGTTCTTCCACTGCAGCAGCATATTGGTGCGCCCTGCGAGCTCTTGTCGCAGATGGATAAAAGCGATGTGGCCAGGATAGAAAAAGGCACCCGGGTGAAGGTCGGCCAAAAAATTGCCGACAGCGAAGGATTTGTATCGGCGCCGATCCATGCCACGGTCTCCGGAACCGTAACCGGGATTGGGCCGTACAATCATCCCCTGGGCCGACAGATCCAGGCGGTTGCGATTGAGTCAGACGGGGAGGATGCCTGGTGCGAAACCATTGAACCCAGGGGGGACCTGGAAGCATTATCCGCTGAACAACTGCGCAGTATTATCCGCGAAGCCGGAATTGTCGGCCTGGGCGGGGCGACCTTCCCGGCGCATGTCAAGCTTTCTCCTCCTCCGGAAAAGCCCATAGACACAGTGATCATAAACGGCGCTGAATGCGAGCCCTACCTGACCGCCGACCACCGGGTCATGCTCGAATATCCGGATGAGATCTTATACGGTTTGAAGATAATGATGAAAGCACTTGGAGCCGAAACCGGGATTATCGCTGTTGAAGACAACAAGCCCGATGCTTTAAGGGTGATGGAACGCGTTGTTTCTCAAGAAGAAAATATAAGCCTTGTGCCTCTGCATACTAAATACCCGCAGGGCGCTGAAAAGATGCTGATCTATGCCACTACCGGCCGCACGGTGCCCGCCGGCGGACTGCCGCTTGACGTGGGGATAGTGAACCATAACGTCGGGACTGCCGTGGCCATGGCCAGGGCAGTTAGGGAAGGTAGGCCCCTGATCGAGCGTGTACTTACAGTCACCGGCCTGGGGGTAAACGAACCGGCCAACCTGCTGGTCAGGGTAGGCACCCTGGTCAGTGACGTTTTGGACTTTTGCGGCGGCTTAAAGGAATCGACTCTCAAACTGATCGTAGGGGGCCCGATGATGGGTTTGTCCCAGCCCAATGCGGACGTGCCGGTCATAAAGGGGACTTCCGGTATCCTGGCGCTGACAGAAGAGGATGTTTACATTGCTGAAAGCAGTCCCTGTATCAGGTGCGCGAAATGTGTAGACACCTGTCCAGTCCAGCTAATGCCGACTTTTATTGCCCGGGCCGCGGAACACGGCCTTTTTGAGCAGGCGGAAAAATATCATGCGCTGGACTGTTTTGAATGCGGCTGTTGTTCATACGTGTGTCCCTCAAAGATACCGCTGACCCAATGGATTAAAGTAGCAAAGGCTGAAATAATGAAGAGGAAAAAGAAGTAGTTACGGCCCGAGGAAGGGATGTGATTGGAATTCCGGCAAACAGCAAATTGGTCGTTTCTTCTTCGCCGCATATCCGCTCTGTTGAGTCCGTGCAAAGCATAATGTTCGATGTTATGATCGCTCTTTTCCCGGCCGCCTTAATGGCCGTGCTTTTGTTTGGTTACCGGGCCCTGCTTACCATGGTAATAGCGGTAGTTACGGCGATGCTGGTTGAAGCCCTGTGGCTGCGTAAGAAAGATATTATAAGCGACGGCAGTGCCGCTGTTACCGGCCTGCTTTTAGCGATGACCCTTCCCCCGGCTTCGTCGTGGTGGCTGATTGTTATTGGATCCGCTTCGGCGATCATTATCGGCAAACAGGTTTTTGGCGGTATCGGTTACAATATTTTTAATCCCGCCCTGGTAGGGCGGGCTGTTCTTGTCATGTCATGGGGCGGGCGCATGGCCGGCGCAATCTGGCCCGTTCCGCAACCGTTTGCTTTTGGGGCCGATGTTTCCACGATTACCACGGCCACGGTTTTGGTCGATCATTCCCAGGCCCTGGCAGTGGGGCTGCCCCAGATGTTTATTGGCAATATCGCCGGTTCTCTGGGTGAAACCTCTTCTCTGGCCCTGCTGCTCGGCGGGACATGGCTGCTTTACAAGGGCCATATAGACTTTCGTATCCCCGCCGGATTTATCGGAACTGTTTTCCTGTTTGGGCTCATATTCGGTGGGGGTTTTTATGAAAACCACCTGCTGACAGGGGTGTTTCACATTGTTTCCGGAGGAGTTATGCTCGGGGCAATTTTTATGGCCACTGACATGGTTACCACCCCCGTTACGGCCACGGGCCGATTGATTTTTGGAATCGGCTGCGGCTTGATCACAATGTTAATCAGGTTGTGGGGGGTCCTGCCTGAAGGGGTTACTTTTGGGATTTTGTTAATGAACGCAGTTACGCCGGTTATCGATAATTTTACCGTGCCCCAGCAGTTTGGGGGGGTGAAGAAAAATGCGTGAGATACTGCGCCTGTCCATAACTTTAGCTGTAATTGCCATATTGTCTGCTTCTTTGCTTACCGGGATGGAAAGTATAACCGAACCTATAATTCGTGAACGAAGGCACGAGGAGTTTCTTAAAACCCTGCAGGATTTCTTTCCCGAGGTGGACGATTATGAAACTGAAGAAATAGAAGGTGATCAGTACAATATCATTTATGACAGTGACGATGAAATAATCGGCATTATGGCTGCCACCGAGACAACAGGTTACGGAGGGACAATCAATTACTATCTGGCCGTTAACCGTGAAGGAGAAATTATTGGCATCAGGATAATTTCTCATTCCGAAACCCCCGGGATCGGCGATGTAATCACCGCCGACGGTTTTCAGGAGCAGTTTATTGGGAAAAGTTACGAAGACCCGATTGAAGCCGGTGAAGATGTCGATATTGTTTCCGGGGCCACGGAAAGCACCGGCTCGATGATTGATTCAATCAGCCGGGTTGTCAACACGATCGCAGAATATTTCCTCGGGCAGGGAGGAGGATCGATCGATTTTTCCGCAATACCTGACGGTGTCTACCGGGGCAGTGTCGACGGGACCGATGGTATACTGACAGTAGAGGTAGAGATTGTATCCGGCATGCTGGAAAGGATCGATATCCTGGAACAAAACGAAACCGACACTTACTTTATAGAAGCTTATCCCCTGGTTCCGGAACTTATTATAGAAAAACAGGCTTTGGATATTGACACCCGAACCGGGGCCACTTTGAGCAGTGAGAGGATCGTCAGTGCTGTGAAAACGGCATTGCCGGGTTCTACCGGTGACAATGGAGGTGACGGTTTAAGTGAATGAGAGCAATATCTATTTGCAGGACTTAACCCGGGGGATAGTCAAGGAAAACCCGGTATTTCGTTTACTGCTGGGACTGTGCCCGGTTCTTGGCGTTACCGCTTTCTTTGTCAACGGTTTGGGAATGGGCCTTGCCGCCACGGCTGTCTTGATCTCTTCCAACCTGGTTATCTCAATAATAAAAGGCTTTATACCGCAGAGGGTTCGTATCCCCTGCTTCATCGTGATCATTGCCACCTTTGTAACCGTTATTGAAATGGTTTTGGAAGCATTCCAGCCGGATCTTCACGAAGCCCTCGGGGTGTTTGTGCCCCTGATCGTGGTCAACTGCGTTATCCTGGGCCGGGCCGAAGCTTTTGCCAGTAGAAGACCGGTTTTGCGCTCACTTTTAGACGGAATTGGTGTAGGACTTGGTTTTACCCTGGCCCTGGGCATTCTTTCTTTTGTGCGAGAAGTTGCCGGCCAGGGCACGATTTTAGGTCCTGATGCCGAAAGTGCTGTTCACCTGTTTGGCCCCGTTTTCGAGCCGATGGGAATTTTTGCCCAGCCTCCCGGGGCTTTTATTGCCCTCGGTATCCTGGTGGCCTTAACCAATGTCCTGTTTAAACGTTTTAAAATAGATTAACCGGCGGTCGGGGAAGGTAAAACTACAGCTTTCATTGAAGTATGGATCTACAAGCGGCAGGAGGTTGTCGAGTTTATTATGGAAACACTGTTATCAATTATATTTATCTATATTCTCGTTGACAACTTTGTTTTGCAGCGTTTCCTCGGGCTGTGCCCACTCCTGGGAGTGTCCCGCAAGATGGAAACTGCGGTTGGCATGAGCATGGCCGTAATTTTCGTTATGACCATGGCTACACTGGTGACCTGGCTGCTTTACAGCTATGTGCTTGTTCCATATAACCTGGCTTACATGCAGATAGTGACTTTTATTCTG
>PUNU01000103.1 GCA_003551865.1 Syntrophomonadaceae bacterium | reverse complement strand
GTGCCTGGGTTACAATATCATCTTCACCGGGTTCGGTAAAATGCACTGTAACCACAACTTTTTCCTCTTCTTCCGCTATATCGGTTATTTCAACGACGTAACCCCCGGTCGGCTTCTCACCGTAGGTCACCAGCATATAGAGGATTCCTTCATACACCTTTGTCTGTGCCCCAAAATCTTCCAAGGAAGCATCTATCCAGGCCTGGACTTCGGAAGGCAGTTCATCCGGCAAAACAACTTCGTCCGTCTCATCCGGCTCTTCAGGCCCCGCCGGTTCACCGCAGCCATAAACAAACATCAGCGCTGCAACCAGAATTGTTACAACCAGGACTTTTTTAAACATTGCAATTTCCCCCTTATAATCTTACCGATTTAATTTGCTTGTAACTCCATTAATTAAGACAATCAATACCGTAAAAGGTTCAGCCTGGATTTATGTTTTTTTACCCGTAGTGAGATGGCCCCTGGGCCGGGCAAAAGAATAATAATATAATTCAAGACCCAACCCCGGTATCTGGTGTATAATTAGTTCCAGGTTGAACAGCAAAGGTAACATTTCAAGACCTGATCCTTTTCAGCGGAATGGAGCGTGGCAAACTATGGCTGACAACAATAAAAAAACACCGCCATCTATGGATCAGTGGCTCCGGGAAGTCAAGGCGGATCCCGCTGCTGCGAAAGTGGGGATGTTTTTGGTTCATAATGGCGTGGTGCGTCAAACCCCCAAGGCAAAAGTCCGCCGGGGGCTTGATAACGGCTCAACGGTAAAGAGGTTGGAGTTCTCCTATGATGCCGTGAAGGTGGATGAGGCAATTGCCGAAACCTACAAGATGGAGGGCATTTTTTATGTCAGGGCATGGCTTAATGAAGGTCTGCTGGCGGTTGGGGATGATATCATGTTTGTGCTCATCGGCGGCGATATCAGGCCGCATGTTGTTGATGCCCTTCAGTTCCTGGTGGAAAAAATCAAGAGCGAATGTGTTACTGAAATAGAGCAAAGAACATAAAACCGAAAAGGAGCTTTTAGTGTCAGAGGTAGTGTCAGAGGGACGGGGTTGTTGACAACATTATTCGCGTAATATTAATGATCTGGCAGAGGTGCGGTTGTTGCCAAGAAAAACCCGTCAAAAAAGTGAAAGCGGAACTACCATATCATTATGCCGGCACTGCAGCGCACCTTTAGCCTGCATCATTGCCCGCTATGCCATGGAGCCGCTAATTCCCGGACATTGCGCTGCAGTGCCAAGTATAAAACGATCGGCATTTTTATGAAGACGAAGAGTACCACAGTTTTTCAACCCCTTAACCACTGCAAATAGATAAGAGGCTATCAAATTAACGCTTATTGCTTGATGGGCAATCAGATCCATCTCTTAAGGGAAAGCTTGTAGGCAATACAGCTTGCCAGCTTAACAGGTATCAACAAAGAGATTATACAAAAAGCATAAATAATTGTTGTCAATAACCCCGTCCCCTTGACACTTTTATTGCTGATGGCAGTCGGTCTTCAAGAAATGCTTCCTTTTAATGCTTCGGCCACCGCCGCCGCTTTTTTCGCCAGCTGCCGGCTTAAACGGCCGGCTTGCAGCTCCCGGGCAAGCAGCTCTTTTTCCACTATTTCGCTGGTTCCTTCCGGCCATTTGAGCAGGTCAATCTCCAGATCGATGTACCTGATTTTATCCGGGTAGAACTCGACCGGGGTGTTGATGTTGTAGTACTGCCCAATCAGCCGTCCGTCCCGGCGGTAGTAGCTGTGCCGGTAATACCATTCACCTTCTGTTACCTCGGTCACGGCATAATCGCCTTCCGCTTTGGGCTCCGCCAGGCCGTCATAGTTGTATCTCCCCTTGAATTTGCTCCTTTTAAGGACCAGCATTTTATCCTGGCAGCCCGCCTCAAGAATTTCACCTTCCGAGAGGGAAACCACTTTGCCGTCAAGCTTGACGTGCTCGATGGCCACCTCCCTTCCCTTCCTTAAAAACCCCCAGATTAAGCTTCTTTCCATGTCCCTGCCGGTTCTCTCTCTTTTGTCCGGATGGATGGCCAGCTGTTTTTTTTCCATTAAATCCACGAACTTGGGGGCAATTATTCTCAGCCGGTGGTGATGGGGCACAGTGGGGACAACCTTGTTTCTTAACTCATCCAGGGCTTTTTTCGCAAGGAAGGGGAATTCAATGTCCACTATGTTGTCGGCGGTGCTTTTTCTTTCCCGGCAAATGACATCAAAAAAACTCTCCCTGAGTAACTGCACCAACGGGTTTAACTCGTCCCGCTCCCCGCTTAACAAAACGCCCTGGCCGTCCCTGCGGTCTCTGATCTCCACCGTGGTCGGTCCAGGGGCGTCAATATTTTGGCAGCCCTTAAACCTCTTAATTATTTGTCTTGAAGGGTTAACTATGGGGTAATTGTGCTCGAGGAAGAAACAGGTCAGGGCGGTGGCATAGATTCCTCTTATTTTCAGGCCCATATTTTCACCTTCCCCTGAAACAGCCGGTTCCTTTTATGGCCAGGCGATTGTCTTTAAGTTCGGTTTTTGCACCAAGGATTTCTTCCACCAGCCACAGCCGGGCTTCCACGTGTTCGCTCAGGCGGGGAATTAAATACTCGCTTTTTCCCTCGGCCAGGGCGCAGAAAGGAATGAGCAGGTCGGCGAGGTGGCGATCCACGCTCGCCCCGGTTTTTAAATCTTCGATTAAGTTTCTTGCCACCTGGCGGCCGATGAATTCGGACGACCTGCGGGGGGCACCGGCCATATCCGCCCCGATGAGACAGCCCCTGGCGGTGCGGGCCCATACCGCCAGGGCCGCCCCGGGCTGGAAAGAAACCTTTTGGAAAGCGGGGCTGTCTTCCTGGTCGTAAACTACTTCTATTTGTGGGCGGTATCCTTTGTACTGCAGTTTTTTCCGGCACTCGTCGGCCATTCTCTCCGAGACCTGTCTCTCTTTCAACAGCGAGGAAAGGGCAAAGCCTTTCATCTCTGTGGTTTCCCCCTGCTCCGGCAGTACCACCGGCCCGAGCCTTTCCTTTAGAGGATCAACTTTCAGCTCCATTACGCCCCCACCCCGGGGCACGTAACCGGGTTGGATTATTTCCAGCTCAACCTCCGCTCCCATGGCCTTCAAAAGGGGCAGCAAGACGTACTGCAGGTGATAGGCGGAAGGGGCAAAATCCTGGAACAATCCCCCGGTGAGGCGGTAGGTAGAAGGTTTTTCGGCAAACAGGGCCGGCGGCAGCAAAATTGTAGCCAGCATGGTGGTGGAGCCGGCTGTGCCGATATCCAGCTCAAAATGGCCCCCTTTTATTTTCTGCCCCGGTTTAAATCTTATTTCCCTGGAACCGACCGCTGCTCCTTCCAGTTCCCCCCGGGAAATTTGCCGGCAGGCCTCCACCCCTTTTAAGTGCTGGGCCCTTAAACCGGGCTTGTCCCTTTTGGCCCTGATATTTTTCAGGTGTAGTTCTTGGCCGGTGAGGACGGAAAGGGAAACCCCGTCTCTTACAATTGTGCCCGAGCCTGATTTTTGACCGCCGTCCAGTTCGATCATTTTTTTCTCCCCGTTTAAGGTGCTAAGGCCAGATTACCTTGAACTGGAAATAAAATCAAGCCGGTAGCCGGCCGGGTTCTTTAAGTTATTCACAGGGCGTACCGGATATTAGACTTTAGTGCTTATGACATTTCAGCCAGGCTTTCCTTATTAAAGCTTATTGTAACAGGGATAAAAAAATCACAAAATTTACTTGACATGATGTCGGAAGAATGGTATAAACTATAGCAATATAAAAAATGCCAAATGCTTTGATCGGGAATAGTAAGCTTGCCCGGGTGTTACAGCGAGCCTGCGGGGGTGGAAAACAGGCACATACCGGCATCCTGAATGGACCCGTGAGCAGCGGACCGAAAGCGGATAAACGAAGCAAGTAGGCTCCGACGGAAGTCCCGACCGTAACAATGGGAGAGGTATCGGCTGTAGAGCAAGCCCGTACCTTGTCAAGTGAGATTCCAGGCCAGGCAGTTTCAGCAGCCGGGCAAAAATCTTAACCGGGTGGCACCGCGGAAGACATCCTTTCGTCCCAGGAGACGAAAGGATTTTATTTTTGGCTTTTATTTATACCGCCCGGAGCAAATCGGCTGAGCCCTGCCGTCTGTTGGGATCTAATGAAGGTGGCACCGCGGAAGTAGACCTTTCGCCCTTTAACCAGGGTGAAAGGTTTTTTATTATGCGGAAAGGAGGAAGCAAATGCAAAACAAGCTGCAAGCTTACCCGACCAGGGAGCAGTTTCGGAGTTTGGCCGGCGAGTACAACCTGATCCCGGTTTACCGGGAGATTGTTGCTGATTTGGAAACCCCGGTTTCGGTTTACACAAAAGTATTTTCGGATGGGTGTTCCTGCCTGCTCGAAAGTGTGGAGGGAAGCGCCAGGTTGGCAAGGTATTCCTTCATTGCCGGGGATCCTTTTATGACGGTCAAGGCTTACGGCAATAACCTGGAAATAATTAATGCAGGACAAAGAGTAGAACAAAACGGCAACCTGGTTACCGTGCTGCGGAAGATTCTCAGTGATTTTAATGCTTTGAAACACCAGGAATTGCCCCGTTTTTCCGGGGGAGCCGTTGGTTATATCGGTTATGAT
>PUNU01000208.1 GCA_003551865.1 Syntrophomonadaceae bacterium | reverse complement strand
CTTTATCCGTTTGCCTTTACATCAGCGGCTCCATGGAAAGGGCCGGATGCTCTTTTTCTTCAAGGAAGGGCAGGATCTCCTCCGCCGCGGTGCCAACCGATTCGTCGGCGATCTTCTCGACAAAGTCGGCACCCAGGCCGTCTTCTTCGGCCCGCTGGCGCAGTTCATCGCCAAGAGAGTCTTTTAACTCCTTGGGCATCCAGACCACCCGGGCGAGGCCGCCGTCGGCGCTGATGAACTTGCGGCTTAAGACGTAAGCACGGCCGTGGCCCATGAAGCCGGGAGTCTGCACCCCGCCGCCGACCGAGCCGGCCAGGGTGGAGAAGGTCATCCCCACCGGGGTGTCTCCGCCGTATTCGCGGGTGGTGATCATCACCCCGTTCGCTTCGGGAACGATGGCCATGATGCACTCGAAGCAGCCGCAGGAAGTCATCGGGCGGTCCATGAAGCTGTACATCGAGCACTCTTCGATCATCCGGTTGGTATTCTGGTAGACGTATTCGTTGACCGACTCCCAGATGCCTTTTTCTTCATCGACCAACCCTTCCTTTTTGATCGGCCGGTTCGGGCCGGTCGGGTCGATCTCGTACGAGGCCTTGCCGTCAAGCCAGCTCACCGCCCCGCAGAGCCCGAGGCGCTCGGGGGTAACCACGCAGCAGTGGTTGGGGGCGAAGGACTGGCAGAGAATGCAGGAATAAAACTCCTCGACCGATTCGTCGGTGAGCCCTCTTAAGCGCTCGTCGCGGGCTTCGTAGAACTTGCGGGCCCGTTCGAGCTCTTCTTTCACCTTGTCGCCGTCGGTAATCAGGGTTACCTGCACCCGGTCGACGATGGAGGGGAACTCGTCTTTGAACTTGGCAATCAGCAGCTCGCCGAAGTCTTTGATCTTAAAGCCTTTCTCCACGGCGTCCTTGCTGATGCGCATCCAGATCGTATCGCGCTGGGCCATGTGCCACAAGCCTTCACCGTAGTTGATCAGGTAGTGGATGCGCCGCTCGAGGACACTCTCGAAGTCTTCCTGCATCTTGCGGCCGAAGATCTTGACCATCATGCCGAAGGGCATCGAGCTGCCTTCTTCGATCTCGTCGATTTCCGGGCCGACGACCTCGATCTTGCCGTCTTCGATCTCGTCTTCACCGACCATCTCCACCAGCTCGAAGCCGGTGGCCTTGCCCCCGCCGAACTCGCAGTGCATGTCGCCTTTGCGGATTACCTCGCCCTCGAAGGCGGGGCCGACGGTAATGGGGATGGGGATGTCGACGATCTTGAGCTTGATGCCGCGGATCTCCATCGCCACCTGCAGCAGATCGTCGTAGTCGGTATGCGATACGTACCAGTTGGGGATCTGCTCGTCTTCGGGCAGCTCCTGGTCGGTGATTACGGGGAAACCTAAGAAGATCGCCGCGAAGTGGGCGGCTACCTGCACTTCGTCGATTTCGCCCAGCTGCAGGACAAAAGCCCGCACCCTCCTGCGCTGGTAGTCGCGGGTGTTTTCCCGCTCCCCGGGCGGAATGCCGCCGAAGGCGATACCGGCGCGCAGGGCGTAGTTAACGGCGTGGATCACCTGGGTAAAATTGCCGATCGGGAAGGCGATAAAATCGATACCC
Source organism: Syntrophomonadaceae bacterium (assembly GCA_003551865.1). The sequence goes on along the minus strand of PUNU01000208.1, from coordinate 3,033 downwards.
ATCTTGCAGCCGGCCTCGATCGCCTGCTCCACGGCCTGGTTGCAGATAAAGATCATGAACCCTTTGCTCTGCAGGTCCATGACCAGCTTGCCAACGGCCTCACTCGACTTGCCTTTGCCCATGATTACGGCCTGGCCCGGAATGGTCCAGTCGACCAGGAGGATGCCGTAACGGCGCACCACCGGGTCGCCCAGGAAACCGGTCCAGGGCTCAACATGCGGCCTGGTCCCGTCGAGGTAGCGCAGGGCTTCGATTATCTCGGCCGAGTAAGCGGCCGCTTCCCCGCAGAGGCGGGCGTTGTGGAAGTTTAAGTCCTCGTGGACCTGGTTGCGCATGCGGTTTAGTATCGGGGGCAGATCGCCCAGTTTTTCCACGGCCTCTCCGCTTAAGGCCCTGATCACGGGCAGGTAGTAGCCGGTGTCGGGGTAGCCTACCGGCTTGTCGGGGCCGTAGCGTTTAATGGCCTGGTTTAACAATATTTCTGCATAGCTGGTGGCGATTACGGCACCGTCGTATGCTTTTTCGAACAGTTTTACGGGTGGATTTGACTCATCAACTGCACCATCGAATATCTCATCAAACGACTCTTCCCAGTCACGAGTCAGGACACCATCTCCGGTACTCATAGTTCGTGCCTCCTTTTTTGCGATTTATCTACCAGCCGGTAGAGAGTTCAGTTTCGTATTTTTCAGCGGTTTGCTTATGGATCCTGAGCTTCCAGGTCCGCTCGTCCAGCGCCGCAAGGATTTTCTCCACTGATTTTTCGGGATCTTCTTCCCACATGAAATAGCCGCCGTAGACGTCTTCGGCTATCTGCAGGGCGATGCCGTCCACCAGGGCGCTGCCGGTTACCTCGGGCACCACTCCGACGTGGGTGGGCACGCCCAAGGTGACGCACCAGCTGCCGATCGATACGGCCTTTTCACTCATCGCTTCCGGTGCGGAGGCCACGAAGGGCACCTTGGGGACATCGACATCCCACTGGCGGGCCAGGGCCGTGGTCAGGTCATAGGCGCGCGAGTTGTCCACGCAGGAGCCCATGTGGAAGACCAGCGGCAGTTTTTCCTCCAGATTGTCTTTGTTGGCTTCGTTCAGGGTCTTGTAGAACTCCTTCAGCCCGTCACCGGCATACTCTTCCACCGCGTCGGCGTTCATCAGCCCCAGCTTGGCGGCGGTGCCGGCGGCACAGCCGGTGGCGACCAGCAGAACGTTGTTCTTGGCCAGCTCCTTAACCAGGTGAGCCCCGCTGGCATCGTGGGGCACCCGCAGGTTGTTGCAGCCGGCGAGCAAAACGACGCCGCGCAGCTGGCCGGAATCGACCGCGTCGGTGATGACCTTGATCGGCTCATCGGGGTTGACCGCTTTCAGCACATCTTCGAACGCTTCCATGCTGAAGCCGGCGGTCACCTTGTGCTTGATCTCGGGGATATCGACTTCTTTGCCCTGGCGCTCCTTGAAGGCCTCGATGGCCAGGGTCACCACTTCGCGGGCTTTTTCCATCGCCCTCTCCTCGGTGAACTCAACATGGTAGGCACCGGGGATCTTCGAGTGGTGCATGGTGGTCACAATGCGGGTGTGAAAGCATTCCGAGAGCGCTTTCACCCCGGGCATGATGCACTGCACGTCGACGACCATCAGGTCGACCGCCCCGGTCATGATCGGCAGTTCCTGGGAGAGGAAGTTGGTCAGCACGGGGACGCCCTGGCGCATCAGCACTTCGTTGCCGGTGCAGCAGATGCCCATGCACTTGACGCCCTTGGCGCCGGCTTCCTCGGCTTCCGCTTCCATCTCCCGGGCCACGCGCACGATCATTTCGCTTAAGAGCGGGTTGTGGCCGTGCACGGCGATATTGACCATCTCGGGGTCGAGTACGCCGAAGTTCGCTTCGGTATGAACCGGTTTCGGCGTGCCAAAAAGGATATCAGAAAGGTCGGTGGCAATGTGCATACCGATATAGTCGGCCAGGGCGGTCTTCAAGCCCTGGAATATGAGGTTGACCGGGTCGGCGTCGACTCCCATGTGGGTCTGACCCATAACCTCGGAAATGGTGGTGTGCACTGAGCGCGGCTGGATGTTGCACTTGTTGAAAGTCTCCATCCGGCCGGGCACCACCGTGGTTTCCAGCCACCGGCACGGTTCGTCGTTGATCTTGGAAAAATCGGATTCGGCAATGTCAACCACTTCTTTGAGCAGTTCTTTGTCATCTTTGCCGTCTGCACTGAGCCCGAGCCTTTCGGCCACCCGGTACAGCTTGTCCGGGTCTTCGATCGAATAGTCCGGGGCCTTGTCTCCCAGCAGTTCATGGATGGTGTAGATCATGTGCCTGCTGTGGTCGGCGTGGGCGCCGCAGCCCCCGGCTATAGCCCGGATCAGGTTGCGGGCGACGATGGTGTAACCGTGGGCGCCGCAAATGCCTTTTGATGATTTTTTGGTAATCCGGCAGGGCCCCTGCAGGCAAATCCGGCAGCAGACGCCGGTTCGCCCGAAGTTGCACTGGGGCTGCATGCTTACGTAACGTTCGTAGGCAGTTTCGATCTGGCCGTTTTCCGTGTTCTTGTCGATCACGGACAGCGCTGCCGGGTCGATTGTCCTTCTGTTGTCAACTTTTTTCTTTCCGTTGGACTTTTTTTCTTCGGACATTATCTGGACTAACCTCCTTTAAGTTTTTGAGATAAGGATGCTGCATGAAATAGTCTTCGTCTGCGAAAAATATTCCATAAAATCTAACCTGTCCCCTTGAAACACTTTTATCTGTCTTTCATCGTCCTACAATACAGCAGGGTTAAAACGGTAGCCCGATCACCTCCCGCAAAGTTCTTCATATATTTTCTCCAGGCCGGGCAAAAGATCTTCCCGCCCGGAAACCAGCGGTTCGCCGCGGCGGGCCCTTTCCAGGACCTGCTCGGAAAAAGGCACCATGCCGGCAAAACGCTCCGGCGGCAGTGAAGATTCGAGGTAGGCGCGATCTTCATCGCTGCGCACCTTGTTGCCGACAAACAAAACCTGCTCGATCTAAAGATCGGCAGGTTTTGT
>PUNU01000025.1 GCA_003551865.1 Syntrophomonadaceae bacterium | reverse complement strand
TATCGCTGCTGGCTGTAAAAAGTAAAGAGCAGATCCTGCAAACAGCTTTTAAACCGGCCATGGTAACGCGCAGCGATTTTGACAGCGGCCAAGCTTACCGCCATAAGGATACTTTTCTTGCGGAACCGGCACAGTTAGAAGCCAGGCACGAGAGTGGGTCCGGTAACGGCGATGATCTAAATGATGCCGCCGTACATGTTCAAACAGTGGAAAAGGTTACTGTTACAGAGAAAATCCCCTTTGCGGTTGAGTATGAATATGATGACGAAATGTGGGTGGTCCAAACTGAAACGACTGTTACCGGCCTTGAAGGGACAAGAGAGATAGTTTACCATGTGACCCGAAAAAATGATGTAGAAATAGAACGGACGAAAGTTAACGAAAGGGTCATTGAGCCTCCGGTAACCCAGCTCGAAACGCAGGGCACTGCCCAGGTGCCTTCGGTGGGCACGGGACGGTTTATTTGGCCGGTCGATGGAGGAGGAGAGGTCACTCCCGGCCGTGGATTTAGCTCCTGGCACACCGGAATTGATATAATGGCCGACACGGGGACAAATGTTTTGGCCGCTGACAGTGGAATAGTTTGGTTTTCCGGTTACGGCGGATCACAGGGAAATTATATTATTCTATACCACGGTGCTTACTGGACCCTTTACCTGCACAACAATGAAAATCTCGTCAATAAAGGGGATAAAGTGGAACAGGGTGACGTCATTGCCAGGGTTGGCTCAACCGGTCGCTCAACCGGCCCCCATTTGCATTTTGAAGTAAGAATTGATGATGGAACCGGTGAATGGCATGCTTATTACCAGCACAAACCCGTTGATCCGCTCCGATTTTTCAGGCCTTAAAGGTAAACAGCTGGTAGATTTTCCCCTCCCTCCACTGAAGGAGGGTTTTTCTATGGAATCAAGACCCTTGGCCGGCAGGGATTTGAGGGGGAGAAAACGAAATTTTATGTATACTTTAAAGCGGAGTGGTCTCCATGAAAGAAAAAATTCTTGTGGTTGATGACGAAAAGCCGATCGTCGAAATTCTTAAATACAACCTGGAAAAAGAGGGATACCGGGTCGTCACTGCTTTTGACGGTGAAGAGGCTTTGAAAATGGTTGAAACAGCAGCCCCGGACCTGATTGTCCTTGACATAATGCTGCCTAAAAAAGACGGATTCGCGGTCTGCCGGGAGATCCGCTCGCTGCAGGATGTCCCGATTATTATGTTAACAGCCAAAGAAATGGAGATGGACAAAGTCCTAGGCCTTGAGCTGGGGGCGGATGATTATGTCACAAAGCCCTTCAGCGCCCGTGAGGTTACGGCGCGGGTTAAAGCAATTTTACGGCGCAGTTTAGATAAAGAAACCCGGGAAGGCAAAGGTTTGTTAAAATCCGGGTCTATTAGTGTGGATCAGAATGCAGTTCAGGTTTATAATCAAGGTAAGCTAATAGAACTTACCCTGCGGGAATATAACCTGCTGGTCTACCTGATGAATAAGCCCGGGTTTGTTTTTAGCAGGGAACAGCTCCTTAACCAGGTTTGGGGTTATGATTATATTGGCGATGATAGAACTGTCGATGTGACTGTAAGGCGGCTGCGTGAAAAGCTGGAGCAAAATCCGGCAAAGCCGGAATATATTCATACCAAGAGGGGTGTCGGCTATTATTTCAGGCGGACTGAAGAATCTTAACAGCCTCCAGTGGAAAATCATTTTTATTTACCTGGTGTTGATCCTTTTTTCACTGCAGTTAATCAGTGTCTACCTTGTACAGTCGCTGGAACAGTACTACCTGAACAACTACAAGGAAAACCTGGAGAACCAGGCCAGGCTGCTGTCCGCATTTATCGAGCCCGGTTTTAGGGAAGGGCAGGTGGGAGCGGAAGACACCTTGCGTTTGGCTCGTGGTTTTAGAGATCTTCATGAAATGGAAGTGGTTATTCTCGACAACTACGCCCATATTGTCGGCAGCTCCGGCAGCCAGAGTTTGGTTGGCAGCCGCATGATCCGGGATGAGATAACCCGGGCCCTGGCAGGACACATCAGCGATACCATTCGCTATGATCCCGGCGGCGGAGATAGGCGCTATTATCTGGCTTATCCGATTCAAAATGGACACAGCACAACGGGTGTTATTTATTTAAGCGGATCGCTCAAGTCGGTCGACGACACGCTAACACAAATTAAAAACATTTTGTTAACCGGTGTGGGCCTTGCCCTGGCGGTCAGTTTGTTCCTGGGAGTAATTTTGACCAAAACAATAACGGTACCGATCAAAAAAGTAACCGAACAGGCCCATTACATGGCCCATGGCGATTTTTCCAGAAAAATAAACGTCCAAGCTTCCGACGAAATAGGGCGGTTGGGTGAAACCTTCAATTACCTGGCCGATCAGCTCAGCCATACAATCAATGAAATGTCTTCAGAAAAAAGTAAGGTTGAAGCGATCATAAACAATATGAGCGACGGAGTGGTTGCGCTTGACGGTAAAGGCTATTTGATCCAGATAAATCCCTCCGCCAGGGAGCTAATCAAAAACCTTAAACTGAAAGTCCCCTCATTGAACTGTTCCGGATTTAGCCTGTTGAGAAGTCTTATTGGAACTGAAGCCAGCCGCCAGTTCGTTCGCCGACAAAATCCTTTAACGGCTGAAATATCCAGCAAAGAACCGGATTGCACCATGCAGGTTAAAGTAGCCCCTTTTAGAGTGGAAAAGGGCAAGCTTGACGGGACACTGATTGTTTTACACGATATTACCAGGGAAAGAGAACTGACCCGGCGCCAGGAAGAATTTGTGGCCGATGTTTCTCATGAACTGAGGACTCCACTGACTACTGTAAAAAGCTACGTAGAAACCCTGCTCGACGGTGCTGCTGAAGAACCGGAGGTGCGTAAGCGGTTTCTAAATATTTTAGCCAGGGAGACTGAACGGATGGTCAGCATGGTCAAAGACTTGCTTGTCCTGTCACAAATGGACTCCAACCGCACTGATTGGCAGAAATCGGAAGTAGATTTACGAGAACTGGCTCTGGAGGCAGTGGAACAGGTCAAGCAGAAAATAGAGATTAAACTGCCGGAAATCAAGGTAATGATCGGGCCTGACTTTTCACCGGCTTTAGTTGATCGCGATAAAATTATGAGGGTCTTTTCGAATCTGGTTAACAACGCCGTTAAGTATACTCCACCGGATGGAGAAGTGTCGATTAGCGCTGAACGGGAGAACGGTTTTATCAAGATATTGATCGAAGACACCGGGAGCGGAATACCTGAAAGCGAACTGCCGCGAGTGTTTGAACGTTTTTACCGGGTGGAAAAAACCCGCAGTCGTGCTTATGGTGGAACCGGCCTGGGGCTATCCATAGCCCGTAAAGTAGTTGAGGCCCATGGCGGGGACATATGGCTCGAAAGTGTTCCGGGAACCGGCACCAGGGTTTGGTTTACCATACCCGGTGTTTCCGGCAGGGAAGGCGGATTGAATAATGGAACGGTTTAAAACTGTAATTCTTATAGTTTTTATCGGGCTTAGCCTTTTTCTGACCTACCAGCTGTGGTATGCGCAAAAACCAACCGAGCTAACAGTTGAAGATACTTACGAACAAATTGTTACAGAAACACCCCGCCCCCTGGAAGATGTGATTGTTCCATCTCAGGTGGTTGCCGAAATCGACGGAGCCTGCTTTGTTTTTTACAAAGGCGAACCGGAATATGAAAGTCTGTGGCATGAGCTAAACCTCCGGCTGCAGGGAATTCATGATGCAGCTTTACAAGATGCTGAACCGCTTGACGAGGAGGCACAAAACTCCCTGACTTTCCGGTTTAAACCGCCTCTGCCGGTTGGCGACGAAATGCCCTGGCTTCCGGGCACAACTTATTTCAGGGTTGAAAAGATAAAATTTTACAGCCTGGAAGATTCCCAGTGGCTTGTTTTGGAGAAAGCCGGTGACGATGTCAGGAAAAGTTTGACCCTGCCTGAGGAAAAAGCCGGGCTGTTTTCTGAACTTATTTCTAATATTTCTGCGCAGGAGGCTGTTGAACACATAAAGTTGGACGTAGAAACAGCAGGCGAGGTCCTGGAACGAGAATTGGATATAAGGAATCACATATTTGTTCCAAAGGAGCAAGTATTTCTCAGTGAGCTTTTATTAAAACCGGAAGAGCTTGACCGGGAAAAGCTTATTAAAACCTTTTTTGTTGATTACAACCTGGCCAGGGTTATAGAAGAAAGAAACGGGGGGCTGATCTATACAGACGGGGAGAAAGGCCTGCGCTTAACAAGCGAAGGCCTCGAATATTCAAATCCCCAGCTGGAGGATGGGGAAACTACCATGAACTATCCTGAAGCGTTGTTAAACTGCAGTAATCTGATCAGTTATCATGGAGGTTGGCCCCAGGACCTGCGGCTGGAAGAAGTGACCCTTTTCGGCAGGGACGAAGCTCCATATTACACATTTAAATTGCAGATGTATTACCAGGGACGGCCTCTTTATACGGAGAAGCCGACAAAGGGCCTCTTTAATGACCACGGTTTAATTAATTTTTCGCGGGCCTTGTTCTTTGTTGGCGGCTATGTCGAGGAAGATGAAGAAGTTAAAACTGTTGAGGCTGCAGAATGGAGCGAAGCTCTAAAAGCTGCAATAAGACATTACGAAAACCAAATGATGCCGGATATGAGAGTTAAAATCAGGCTGGAAGCCATGGAGTTGGGTTATGCCGTTATCGATACAGCTACGTTTACCAGGGGTCAACCGGTCTGGTATTTCCAAATCAACGGGACAGATGTTTTTTTGTCAGCTGATGAACTGGACCTGCTTGATGAGGGGGATATATTATGAACCTGGCCCGGGCTAAAATGGTCTTAATCATAGCATTTGCCGGGTTAAACCTTTTCCTGGCCTACCACCTTTTTTGGCCTGATATTGGAAAAATGTCAGGAGTAGCCGTTACTGCGGACGACTTGCAGTCAACAGAAGACTTGCTTAAAGACAACAACTATATTCTGGAGACTTCTATTGATCGTTCGGTTCATACCGGTGATTTCCTTACTGTTTCTCCGGATCGGCATCTACGCAGGCGGCTCCTGCAAATGTTTATCGAGGAAGAGGCTCAAATTGACGGTGCTGACGATACCACTATATATCGCCTTGAAGATAAAACGGCCATGATTCACGACAGCGGCTTGCTGCAGCTTGTTTATGAGTCGCCCGGCACTTTACTGGCTGAAGAGTGGGAAAATCTCGAGGAAAGTGAGCTAAGAGACCTGGTGAAAGAATTTTTAGAAGGTAAGGCATTGTTGCCGGAAGGGATCAAGTTTGACTATATTGAATACTTAGCGGACAATAAAAAAGTTCTTAATTACTACCAGGTGGTTGATGATACGGCTATATTTTCAAGCAGGTTAAGGGTTGTGGTCGAAGCCGACCTACTAAAGGCCGTGGAGCTTTATTGGCTGCAGCCTGCCGATCGTTCTCAGTTAAGAGATATGCAAGTTATTTCCGCAGCGGAGGCACTGGCCAGCCTGGTTAATGCGTTGGGACCCGGTACCGAAGAGCGAGTGATCAAGCATATTGAAATAGGTTATTATAGCGGGGAATATGATGCCGAAAAGTGGGAAATTCCTCCTGTTTGGCGTATAGTGCTGGATGACGGGCAGAGCTACTATATCAACGCTTTTACCGGCAACATGGAACAGAAAAATATAATTCCGGAACAGCTTTCCGGCCAGTAATCATCCTGTTACTGCCGCTGCAGGCAGTTATACTAAAAACATACCCAATGCGGAGGAAATCGAGGAAATCATGGAAAATTTCTTAATCCAGGGCAAGTCCAGACTTTCAGGAACAGTAAAAATCAGCGGTTCAAAAAATACAGCCGTGGCCATCCTGCCGGCCGCCGTATTGACGGCCGATACTGTCTGCCTGGAAAATTTACCTGATATAACTGATGTGCGAACCATGATTACAATTTTAGAAAAACTGGGAGTATCTATCCGCAGGCGCGGTCGGAATGCTGTCGATCTTACTCCGGGCCGGCTGTCCAAGGTTGCTCCCTGTTATGACCTGGTAAAGAAGATGCGGGCTTCGTATTATTTCATGGGCAGTTTGCTGGCGCGTTTTGGACGGGCGGAGGTCCCCATTCCCGGCGGCTGTGATCTCGGTCCACGGCCGATTGATCAGCACTTAAAAGGCTTTTCCGCACTGGGTGCCGATATCAACATTGAACACGGCATGATCAATCTTTCAGCAGAAAAGCTGGTCGGGGCACATATCTACCTGGACGTGGTGAGTATCGGGGCAACGATTAATTTGATGCTCGCCGCTGCCTCTGCTGAAGGCAGGACTGTGCTGGAAAACGTAGCCAAAGAGCCTGAAATTGTTGATCTGGCAAACTTTTTAAATGCCATGGGAGCTCGTATAAGAGGCGCGGGAACTGATGTGATCAGGATTGATGGGGTCAAAAAGTTTTCGGGTGTCAGGCACCCGGTTATCCCTGATAGAATTGAAGCGGGTACTTTTATGCTTGCCGCGGCCGCCACAGGCGGTGATGTGACAGTGGAGGAGGTTATTCCCAAACACCTTGAAGCAATTACGGCCAAGCTTAAAGAAATAGGAGCAAATGTAGAAGTTGAGCCTGAAAAGATCAGGGTGCAGGGGGTTGAAAACCTTGTTTCTTCGGACCTTAAGACTTTCCCTTATCCAGGGTTTCCCACTGACCTTCAGCCCCCGGGGATGGTTTTGCTGACGGCAGCCAAAGGGTTGAGTGTAATAACCGAGAATGTGTTCGACGGTCGCTACAATCATGTAGATGAGTTGAAAAGAATGGGTGCCAGGATCAAGGTGGAAGGACGAACAGCCCTTGTCGAAGGTGGATCAGCTTTATCCGGTGCTCCGGTTAAAGCTCCCGATCTTCGGTCGGGTGCGGCACTGATTATTGCCGCCCTGATGGCCAATGGTGAAAGCCGGGTGAGCGAGGTGGAACATATCGATCGCGGCTACGATAATTTCGAGAAGAAGCTGATCCGGTTGGGTGCTTCAATCCGGCGGTTTAGCGATGAAGGGCACAGTCAAATTCCCGGCCGGATCGAATAGCGGACTGACCAACAAATTAATAGTAAAGGTGTTTTCTGCTAACTATGTGCAAAAACACTTCTACCCCTGGGATACGAAAGCGAAAATTAAAGTAATGGCCAGGGACGAAAGAAATAACCCCCCCTGTCAGATTAACTTTCACCGGTAAGGTAAAGCAGGCTTTGTTCCCTCTTCAGAGATGAAAATTGACCCGGTTTTTGTTGGCACTCAAAGGCGGGGCTATCTCCTGTCCGGCATCCCCTCTTTACCGTTTATATATTTTAAGTTAGACTGAGGTGACAAGGAGGTATTATGAATGGATCGACAGCACGACTACTATTCAAGTTCACATAGAAAGGGTTTCTGGTCTTACTTGGGGTACCTTGCACTTGGTATTTTGGGTATTTTGCTGGGAGCTGCACTGGTCTACGGAATGTTTGCATTTTATGTTTTTCCGGTGGCGGAAAAGCCCCCGGTAGAAGAAGAAGTCAATGACATTGAAGAGACGCCGGTTCCCACACCGGTCCCCGACGAGGAGATGGCCGATCTGGTGGAACAGATTATGCCGGCCGTTGTCGGGGTGACAAGCCTCCACGAAATTCCCTTCTTTGGTGAGCGTCAGTTGGAGGAAATGGAAGCCGGTTCCGGAGTGATAGTTTCTGCCGACGGCTATATAGTAACCAATCAGCATGTTATCGAGCGGGCGGAAGAAGTTGCAGTTGTTATTCCGGACAAAGGCCGCTACGAGGCCGAGGTGGTCGGTTCAGATCTGCTGACAGACCTGGCCCTGCTGAAGATTGAAGAAACAGATCTTGCCTATGCCAGCCTGGGTGATTCGGGTGTTGTCAGGCCCGGAGAAACGGTAATGGCCATCGGCAATCCGCTGGGGCTTCAACAGACAGTTACCGCCGGAATTATCAGTGCGGTTGAGCGGCAGGTGATGATTCCGGGAACTGAATATGCTTATACATTTATTCAAACCGATGCCGTTGTCAACCCGGGCAACAGCGGTGGACCGCTGTTAAATATGCAGGGGGAAGTGGTTGGTATTAATACAGCCAAAATTGCGTTGCCCGGTGTAGAGGGTATCGGCCTCTCAATCCCCAGCGATACGGTTAACAGGGTAATAGGCGATTTTGTCGAGCACGGCAAAGTTCTTCGCCCACACATGGGTGTTGTGATCGAGGATTGGCTGGATTACGAGGAGGAGCCTCCTGTCCAGGGGGTCAGGCTTGTCCAGGTTGTTCCCGACAGCCCCGCCGATGAAGCGGGCCTGCTTGACGGTGATATAATTGTGGCTATAGATGACCAGGATATTGATTACCTGGCCAAGCTGTTTGACAAACTGCTTGTCTACTATCCGGGCGACACGGTAAACATTACCTTTTACCGGAACGGCGAACAAAACGAGACCGACCTCACCCTTGGAGAACGCCCTGAAGAACTGCCTTTGTTTGAAGAAGAAGAGCTTGAAGAGGAGCTTGAGGAGTTCTGGGAATTTGATTAGCCGAAGAAAATTATTTATGCGGAGGCCTGGTCTTGCGTTCGTTGTTTATATTTATCGACGGGATTGGTTTGGGAAAAGGCGATTCTGATAACCCATTCGTAAGCATTGATACGCCCGGAATATCCAGGGTTCTCGGAGGACGCCGCCTTACCGCCGATGCCGTTAACCACAACGGGCCCCTTGCTACCATGCTGGGGCTGGATGCGGTTATGGGCGTGCCCGGGCTTCCGCAAAGTGCAACCGGTCAGGCTTCAATATTTACCGGTGTTAACGCCTCGGCTTTTTTGGGAGGCCACCTAAACGGTTTTCCAAATGAGGCGCTTAGAAAACTGCTTGCTTCAAGAGGGTGGTTTAAGCAGCTAAAAAATGCGGGGTTCCGGGTTTCGTTTGCCAATGCATACCGTCCTCCCTTCTTTGAACTGCTCCGCAGAGGATTGCCCGGCAACCGCTATTCGTGTTCGACCCTGATCACCTATTATGGCGGCTTGCATTTTCACGGGTTGGATGATCTCCGGGCGGGCAGGGCTCTATACATGGATATAACCAATAATATATTGCAGAGAATGGGTTATGATGCGCCGCTTATCACTCCTGAAGAGGGGGCGGATCGGCTTCTTAATATAAGCAGGTTCTACCATTTTACCCTGTTTGAATACTTTTTAAGCGATCTGGCCGGACACCTCGGCGATCATTCCGAAGCATGCCGGGTGATAAATGACCTTGACCGGTTTATTGGGACCCTCTATGAATTGGTTGACCCGGAAGAAGAGCTAATAATTATTACCAGTGACCACGGCAACTTAGAAGACCTTGCCTGTAAAGATCATACTTTGAACAGGGTTCCTGCCCTGTTGATTGGAGATCCTTTGTTGCGTCATGATTTAAAACCCCGGCTGAGCGATTTAACAGACCTTCTGCCTGCGGTTCGAGAAACACTTCAATGGGGCAATAACAAGGAGCACTCTCTAAAAAAACAGAGAGGAAGTTAATTTTTGAAAGTAGAAAAAATGATCGTCGGCATGTTTGCGACCAACTGCTATTTTGCCATTTGCCGGGATACAAAAGAGGCGGCAGTAATTGACCCCGGGGCGGAGGGCAAGAAAATCTTCGCCAGGATAAACAGCCTGTCATTGAAAATAAAAGCAATTATCAATACTCATGGACATATTGATCATGTCGGTGCCAACGGCTACTTAAAAGACAAAACAAAAGCGCCCTTGATGATCAGTGAAAAAGATCTGGGGACATATAAAAACCCGGGATTTGGCCTTAAACTCTTGACCTGGAAACAGCCTGCCCCGGATCAACTGCTTTCCGAAGGGGATAGAATTGACATTGGCAATTTTACGCTGACAGTGCTGGAAACTCCCGGCCACACCCCCGGGGGGATTTCCCTCAATGGCGAGGATGTACTATTTTGCGGTGACACCTTGTTTGCCGGCTCAATTGGTCGAACAGATCTGCCCGGCGGATCGTATGATGAGCTGATAAAAAGCATAAATGAGCGGCTTGTAACGCTGCCCCCGGATACCCTGGTATATCCGGGGCATGGTTCTGTTTCAACGATTCGAACTGAAATTGGGTCCAATCCATTCATTTTTTAAAGCAGTTCAGTTGTAGCAGCCAGAACTCCACTGCAGTTTCAAGCTTCCTGGAAAGCTTGGTTAAAAATTTCACGTAAAGTTTCAGGAAAGCCGTGCTTTTGGTTGTTGAATCAAGGAATGTGGAAACATTTTTCCCTTGTGCGGCAGGAATAACCTGCAGTATAGAGAATACAAAACTACACCCCCTGATTCAAGTATAGAAAAACTAAATTTTTATGTGCTTGAAATTTATACTCGGAATACGGGCGGCATAAAGGCGTATAAAATGAAGCTTTTTATAGTGGAGCAGGACAATTGAGGAAAATTTGTAAAGGCAAAATTACAATATAAACAATACAAAAATACAAGGAGGTTTGATTGGTGTCTGCGGAAATTATCTCTGGCAAGGAAATTGCGGCGGAAATCAGGGCGGAATTGAAGAGCAAGGTGGAAGAATTAAAAGGAAAAGGTATACATCCCGGGCTGGGTGTTATCCTGGTAGGAGAGGACCCTGCTTCAGTGTCTTATGTTACCAGCAAAGCCAAGGGATGCGAGGAAATCGGAATTTACGAAGATACCATCCGTTTAGCGGCGGATACTTCGGAAGAAGAACTGCTTCAGCAAATTGACAAAATGAATAATGATGACAAGTTTAGCGGGATACTGGTACAGCTTCCCCTGCCCGACCATATCGATGAGGAAAAAGTTGTTAACCGCATTGTTCCTGAAAAAGATGTTGACGGGTTTCATCCCGTTAACCAGGGCCTGCTTTTAAGGGGAGAGCCCTGCCCGCTGCCCTGTACAGCCTATGGTGTGCAGCAGATGCTCATGCGTTCCGGTAATGATCCTGCGGGTAAGCATGTAGTTATTTGCGGCAGGAGCAACATTGTAGGGAAACCCCTGGCAGCAATGCTGGTGCAGAAAGCAAAGGCTGCCAACGCCGTGGTTACAGTAGTTCATACAGGAGCCAAGGACATTTCTTATTTTACCAAACAGGCTGATATTTTGGTTGCAGCTATGGGCAAACCACAGGCTATCACTGCTGATATGGTAAGCGAAGGCACTGTCGTAATCGATGTCGGCGTTAACAGGATCGAAGATCCCAGCAAAAAGAAAGGTTTCCGCCTGGTGGGAGACGTAGACTTTGATCCGGTAGCTGAAAAAGCTTCTTACATAACACCTGTACCGGGCGGCGTCGGGCCGATGACGGTTACTATGCTTCTTTATAACACCGTAGAATCAGCTGAAAGAGTGAGTTAAATGTAGCTGTTTACATTAACGGCGGCGTTATTACTGTCAGCTTAGCCCGGAATATGCGGAATCGGCATTTACCGGCTGCTGTGGTGATTGTCGGGTTTGACAAGTAAAGCTATCTGCCTGCTTCCATATTAATAGACAGCCGGGTTTTGGCCTTGACAATGAAACCATGAGGCGATTCAGTTTGTCCCCTTAATAAGCAAATCAGGGTTGCATATTGTCCGTCTGCCGGAGAGCAGCAAGTATAAGTTTATATAAGCTCACCGGCCCTGGTGCAAAATGATAATTCATTGGTTGTTGTTTTTTGTTTCAGTGGCAGTAATTGTATATGCGGGAAGCAAACTTACCAGGAATGCAGCAGTTATTGCAGAAAACACCGGTATTGGGACTGCCTGGGTGGGAGTGATGATGCTTCCCCTGGCAACCTCCCTGCCGGAACTGGTTACAACCATAAGAGCAGTATTGATTGATGCTCCCGACCTTGCCCTGGGAAATGTCCTGGGCAGCTGCCTTTTTAACCTGGCCCTGCTCGCTGTAATTGATCTTTTAGAAGGCCGGGGTGCCTTAACTGCCCGCGTTAATCAAGGCCACATCATTACAGCTTCCCTGAGTATAATAACCATCAGCCTGGCTTCAATAGCCATGCTGGGGGTTGCTGTTTTTCCCCTGGGCTGGGTTGGGCTGGAGACTTTGCTTATAGCGCTAATCTATCTTTTTGGCAGCAGGCTTATTTACAGGCATGAGAAAAGAAAACCACCCCTGTTGCCTGCTGAAAATACTGTTGAGAAAAGGCAAGGACGGCAGCCGACGAGTCGGGCTGTTATGAAATTTCTGGCTGCAGCCGGGTTTGTAGTTGCCGCCGGTGTGCTGCTTACCGACGCTTCCGATCAAATTGCCATCGAGACTGGACTGGGGCATAGTTTTGTCGGCTCTTTATTCCTGGCGGTCAGCACGTCCCTACCCGAAACGGTTACGACCATTACTGCAGTACGGCTTGGATACCTGGATATGGCGGTGGCCAATATTTTCGGGGCCAATTTTATGAACCTGTTTATTGTTTTTATCGCGGATATTTTTTACCGGCAGGCCCCACTGCTTCATATCGCGGCACAAGCCAATCTCTTTTCTGCAGTGATGATTATCCTGCTGAGCACAGTGATTATTTTTGGTCTTGTCTACCGGCCCCGAAAAGCAATTGCCTGGATAGGGCCGGACGCAGTACTGGTGCTTGCCGGCTATTTGACGGCTATCTATATTATCTTTAAGCTTGGTGGCAATTAACAAAAGGTGGTGGCATGTTTTGAATCCGGAAAGGCTTAAATCTATGACTTTAAACGACCTGCATCGGTTGGCCAAGGAACATGAAATCAAGGGGCAGTCTACCATGCGGAAGCAGGAGCTGATCGATGCACTGACAAAGTTGTTTTCTGAAAACGGAGAACAGCTCAGCGCTTCCGGTATGCTGGAGATTATGCCGGACGGGTTTGGTTTTCTGCGGCGCAAGAATTACTTTATTTCAGAGGATGATATTTATATTTCCGCCTCGCAGATAAGGCGTTTTAACATGAAAACCGGCGACATTATAAGCGGCCGCATACGCCCGCCCAAAGATAACGAGCGTTATTATGCTCTTCTCCAGGTGGAAGAAATCAACAAAGAAGATCCGGAAAAGCTTTCTGAGCGGACCAGTTTTACCTCCCTGGTTCCCATCCATCCGGACGAGGCGATAAAAATGGAAACAAGGCCGGATATAATGGCCACCCGGATCATCGACCTGTTGATTCCCGTTGGCAAGGGTCAGCGCGGCTTGATTGTTTCGCCGCCGAAAGCCGGCAAAACAATGCTGTTGAAGCAGCTGGCAAACAGCATTTCCATTAACCATCCAGAAGTCGAGCTGATCATCTTATTGATTGATGAAAGGCCTGAGGAAGTGACCGATATGGAACGCAGTGTCGATGCCGATGTGGTCAGTTCAACTTTTGATCAAAAGCCCGAGAATCATATCAGGATTGCCGAACTGGTTTTGGAGCGGTCCCAGCGCCTGGTGGAGCAGGGGCGCGATGTTGCCGTTCTATTGGACAGCATTACCCGTCTGACCAGGGCATATAACCTGGTAATCCCCCCCAGCGGCAGAACACTTTCCGGGGGGATCGATCCCAGCGCTTTTTATAAACCAAAGCGGTTTTTCGGGGCTGCGCGCAACATAGACGAGGGCGGGAGCTTAACCGTGCTGGCAACAGCCATTGTTGATACCGGAAGCAGGATGGACGATGTCGTTTATGAAGAATTTAAAGGAACCGGGAACATGGAACTTCATCTTGACCGCAAGATTGCGGAACGCCGTATCTTCCCCGCTATAGACATATCCCGTTCCGGAACCCGGCGGGAGGAACTCCTGCTCGATGAGCATAAAATCGAGTTGATGTGGGCCCTGAGGCGGGCGATGGGCGGAAGTACCAGTGTAGAGTTCCTGGAAGCGCTGATGGACAGGCTTAAGAAAACCAAGTCAAATGAAGAATTCTTGGGCAACATCCACACAATGTAAACCTGCCCACCCTGTTCCCCATTTAAAAACAAACCAGCGCCCTGTCAATTAAGTTTGTTCTGTTTTTAATTCACAGCTGTGGCAAGCCGGCGCTCACGGATCGCTCACCGGGAATTGTCACGGCTCGTCTGCGGTCTTCCCCGGGCAGCCTCGACATTTGACATCCAGTTCTACAGGTCTCGGCCCTGCCCTCAGGAAGACTGAAGCGGTAATATTTTATTCCTGAGACCCGGGACCCGGCTTAAGCTCTTGACTCGCCTGTAATTCCAAACGGCTCGTTTTATGTTCGCTTCCGGTTTGCAACATCTCCTATAGATAGAGAGTTGTTGTAAAAATTGCCAGATTACGCTCTTAATACGTTGACAGGGACTGGCGCTGTACGCCTGTTGCAGTTTAACAGGTGATGTGCTATTATTTGTAACCGGAGAAGAAAGAAGGAGGGAAAGAAAATGAAACCTGATTTGCATCCAAAATATCACTGCACGACGGTCACATGTGCCTGTGGAGAATCTTTTGAAACCGGTTCTACTAAAGAGGTTTTGAAAGTTGAAATATGCTCAAAATGCCATCCCTTTTTCACCGGCAAGCAAAAGTTTGTCGATTCCGGGGGGCGTGTAGAACGCTTCAAACGCAAATACGGCATGTAATTTCGGAGCAGGGCATATGTGCTCTGCTTTTTTTCTAGTGCGGGAAGAAGGAGTTTAAGTATGAAAAATATTCAACGAGTAGGCGGCCAGGCTGTCTTGGAAGGGGTAATGATGCGTTACCGCAACCGGATGGCTGTAGCCTGCCGCCGCAGTGACGACACAATAGGGATTCACCAGGAAGATTTGATCCCCCTGGCGCAACGCTATTCGCCACTGGGCTGGCCAATAATCAGGGGAGCGATAGCGTTTTTCGAATCGTTATTTGTCGGCGTGCGTGCCCTGAACATTTCAGCCTCCGAAGCTCTGGCCGAAGAGGAAGAGGAGCTTACCGGTTGGCACACCTTCTTGATGGTGGTTCTTGGCCTGGGGCTTGGTGTGGTCCTGTTTTTTATTTTTCCCACTTACCTGGTCCGTTTTTTGCCCCCCTGGCCGCCCCTTGTGCTGAACCTGATTGAGGGCCTGCTCCGACTGCTCGTCTTTTTAAGTTATATATACCTGATTACCCGCTGGGGTGATATCCAGCGTTTCTTTCAATATCACGGTGCAGAACACAAGGTCATTTTCGGTTATGAAAATGGCGAGACCCGGAACCTGGACCGTATAAGCACATTTTCAACTTGCCACCCGCGCTGTGGAACAAGTTTTATTTTGACGGTAATGGTGGTCAGTATAGTCCTGTTTTCATTTTTCGGCTGGCCTTCCCTTGGACAGCGCATAGTCTTGAGATTACTGCTTCTGCCGTTGATTGCCGGCATTTCTTATGAAGCGATTCGCTATTCTGCCTCGAGCAACTCAGTGTTGGTTCGTATTATAACCGCCCCCGGCCTGTGGCTGCAAAGATTGACCACCCGGGAGCCGGACCGAAACCAAATCGAGGTGGCCCTGTGTGCCCTAAAGGCGGTTCTCGATCCTTCTGAAATTAAAGAAACGGCTGCTGTTGGGGAAAAGGTAGAGGTGTCCGCCGATGTATGATAAGTTGGAGTTCATAGAAAAACGCTATAATGAACTCGAGGAACTGCTCAGCGATCCGAAAGTACTCGAACAGCGGGACGAGTGGATGAAATTGTCCCGTGAAATGGCCTCTATCGCTACCGTGGTTGAACTGTTCCGTCGTTTTAAGGATGTTTCCAAAGAGATAGATGAAGCGGAAAAGCTGCTAAAAGAAAACAACGAAGAAGAGATGAACGACTACCTTAAGGCGGAATTAGACTCCCTGTATGAAGAAAAGCAGGGCATCGAAGCCGATCTGAAAGAGCACCTGATACCGAAAGACCCCTACGACGAAAAAAGTGTGTTTATTGAAATCAGGGCCGGCACGGGAGGCGAAGAAGCGGCCCTGTTTGCCGCCGACCTGTTGAAGATGTACACACGCTATGCTGAACAGCATAACTTCCGCACAGAAATAGTCGACGCTCATCCAACCGATATCGGTGGTTATAAAGAAGTAATTCTCGGTGTGGAAGGCAGGGGCGCTTACAGCCGTTTGAAGTATGAGAGCGGCGTTCACAGGGTTCAGCGTATACCTGCCACCGAATCCGGGGGACGCATTCACACTTCTGCGGCCACGGTAGCTGTACTGCCGGAGGCGGAAGAAGTGGAAGTGGAAATTAATCCGCAGGATCTGCGGATTGATACTTTTTGTTCCACCGGTCCCGGAGGGCAAAGTGTCAATACCACCCAGTCGGCAGTTCGGGTAACCCACATGCCCACCGGTGTTGTAGTCAGCTGCCAGGATGAAAAATCACAGCTTCAAAACAAAGAAAAGGCCATGCGTATTTTACGCAGCCGTCTGCTGGAAAAATACATCTCTGAACAAAATGCCGAGATGGCCGAAGCCAGGAGGACAATGGTCGGCAGTGGGGATCGGAGTGAAAGGATCCGCACTTACAATTTTCCCCAGAACAGGGTCACCGACCATCGTATCGGCCTCACCATCCACAAGCTTGACCTGGTCCTTGGCGGGGCCCTTGATGATATCGTCGAGGAGTTAATCGCCGATGACCGGGCGGAAAAACTCAAAGAAGTTGGAGACTGAAATGTCGTTTAAAAATATTACTGTTGAAGAAGCTCTGCGCAGGGCTTCTTTTTGTTTAGAGCGGGCTGAAATAGAGCAGCCCCGGACTGAAGCTGAATTAATGCTTGCCTACTATCTAAAAGTCGACCGCCTGCGGCTGATCATGAATAAAGATCATCTCTTACCGCAAAATATCTCAGCCCGGTTTCAAGATGCTGTTAAACGAAGAGCTCGTGCTGAACCGTTCGCCTATATTTCCGGAGAAAAATACTTTTTCGGCCGTCGCTTTTCGGTCAATAAAAATGTGTTGATCCCCCGACCGGAAACAGAGATCGTTGTCGAAGGGGCCGTTGAATGGGCCGTGCGGCAGTTTGGGCCTGGGGGGCAGAAAATATGCTGTGTAGATCTGGGAACCGGCAGTGGAGTTCTGGCTGTTACCCTGGCGCTGGAGATGCCGGGTGCCGATGTGTGGGCAGTTGAGCTTTATGGCGAAGCCCTGCAAACAGCGAAAGATAATGCAGCCAAATACGGGGTTAAAGAAAGAATTCATTGGGCCCAGGGCAGCTTTTTTAAAGCGCTCGATAAGAGTGGTGTTCATCCCGGCTTCAATTTAATCGTATCCAACCCCCCTTATGTAAGCCGTGCGGCAATGGAAAAACTGCCTGCAGGGGTTAAGTATTACGAGCCTGCCGAAGCCTTAAACGGCGGAGATGACGGGCTGGATGGAGTTCGCATGATCCTGGAGGACCTGCCGCACTTTATGAAAAAGCCGGCCATAGTGCTGGTGGAAGTTGGGGCGGACCAGAAAGAAAAGGTTGAAGATCTATTTCGCAAGGCGCGTTTTTTTGATTCAATTAGCTGGCGCTGTGACCTGGCGGGCTGGCCGCGGGTAGTAGAGGGGCATGTTCATGGTGAAGGGTTGCGGACGCTTTAACAGGGTGCTGTCGTTTTTCCGCCAATAAGTTTGGAGGCGAATTCAGTTGAGCTTTTTGCCGGTTGAAGTGATTGTCAGTTTGCCGTGCTTGACTCCCTTGACCCCTATTAGGTGTCCGGCCAGTTCTCTGGCTTCTGAAGCCCTGCCTTTAACAACCATGACCTCCAGGCAGTGATCGTGCTCCAGGTGGACGTGCATTACTGATACAATCATTTCATGGTGCCGGTGCTGCATTTCCAGGAGTAAATCACTCAATCCCCGCACATGGTGATCGTAAATCAAGGTGATCGTTCCGGCTACTTCTTCCTCTCCACGGGACCAATCAATTTCCACCAGCTGGTTGCGGATAAGGTCCCTGATTGCCTCGGAACGGTTGGGGTAACCTCGTTTGACAATCTCCCGGTCAAGTCGATCCAACAGATCTTTTTCCATAGAAATACCAAAACGGATTAAGCCGGGCATCTGATCATCACCTCAGTTTGATGTTTGTATGATTATATCATACCGCCCACAATATAATCCTCCCGGCAAAGAATTTGGAGGCTTATGAACCCGTGCCCTGTCAACCAGGTTCATTTTACCTGTATGTTTGCAATTGTTGTAAGCCGGGCCGGCACTCAGCGGGCTGTGCTTACGGCAGACGTTCCGAAACAACTGATTTGCGGGCAAACAATTGAAAAAAAGGAAGAGTTAATTTATAATTTGATAGGTGGATTAAATAACGCTTGCCACGCCCTGTCTGGGAGGTCAGTCATTGTTCTGGGAAATCGCTGTCGCCACAATCGGTGGGCTGGGTTTGTTCTTATTTGGCATTCAGATGATGGCCTCCGGTATGCAGAAGGCGGCGGGGGACCGGTTCCGCCGTATTCTGGAAGTTTTGACGAACAAGCCGGTACTGGGAGTGCTGACCGGGATCGTTGTAACGTTCCTGGTCCAAAGCAGCAGTACTGCTTCAGTGATGGTCGTAGGTTTTGCCAATGCCGGGCTGATGAACCTTTCCCAGGCGATCAGTGTAATCGTCGGAGCGAATGTCGGGACGACTGTAACCGCCCAGATTATATCTTTTGAAATATGGGTTGTCGCCCTTCCGGCGATCGGCATCGGCTCACTGCTAAACTTTTTTGGCCGCCGCCGTTTTCACCGTTACCTGGGTCAAACAGTGCTCGGGTTTGGCCTGCTGTTCCTGGGCATGACCATAATGTCCGATGGTATGCGTCCTTTAAGGGATCTTCCTGCATTT
>PUNU01000076.1 GCA_003551865.1 Syntrophomonadaceae bacterium | reverse complement strand
GGCAATTTTACCTTTAACAATGTTGTCTTCCAAAAGCACTGGAAATTCCTCAATTATTCCCAATGAGTACTGTTTGATTAAAATTACATCCCTAACATTAACCTCTCCGTCATCATTAACGTCTGCAGCTTTAAGCTGATCAGGTGTTAAAGTACGAAGTTCTAAAATGTGCTGTGTTACCAAAACCACATCCCTGACATTAACCTCACCATCATCATTGATGTCACCATAAGTTACTTCCGAAACACCATAAGCTGCAAAGGAAAAACATAAAAAGAGAAAAGATGTTACAAGCGAGACAACTGCCGCCTTTATCCCAGGTTTAGGCACAGTATTGAATAAAAATCTCATTGCTTACCCTCACTTTCTAAAACCCAAAGATATCATCAAGCATTTCCCGGCGGTTGTTCCTGTAAACCCTGAGGCTTAATCTTTAGTTACAGTCCAGCTAATTGCCCTTCTCTTAGAAAAAAATCTTAACATGGTCTGGATATTTCCTGGAATTTAACTGCCCAGGACGGCTTTAAAACCGGAGATGATGTCGAGAAGCTCCTCGGTAATGGCGGCCTGGCGCTCCTGTTGAAAAGCGGTTTTTAGGCGGCTCAGGCGTTCGTCGATGTTTTTTTCGGCGGCCTGCATAGCGGCCAGGCGGCTGGTGTTTTCAGCGGCCAGGGAAAGGGCACAGGCCCGGTAAAGGGAAACGAAGAAATACTGGTGAAGCAGGGACGACAATAGTTGTTCGGTGGACATTGTAAAAGTGGGAAGGGAGCGCGACTGCCACTTGAGCCTTGTTTCCCGCAGGCGGGCCAGATTGACCGGGAGCATGGTTTCAAACCGGGGGCTGAAACCGCCGGCCCGGGGCCGGTTGTAAAAGAGCAGCACACTTTCTACCCCTTTACGGGAACGGTACTCTTCGACCCCTTCCAGCAGGAGCTGAATAAAGGGGGTGATGGCGCTGATCGAGGTGGGCAGGTGAAATTCGCGGTCCGGTTCAATGCCGGCTGCGCCGAGGCGGGTAATGACCTGTTCCCCGATGGCAAAGGTAAGGCTGCCTGGGGGAAATTCACCTGCACCCCCCGCTTCTTCTGCAGCCCAGTAATCTTTGAGAGCATAAGAGACTATCTGCTCATTAAAGCGCCCGGCCAAACCGTGGTCTGAACCAAAAACCAGAAGCAGGGCGGGTTTTTCCCGGCCGGCGGACTTCCCGGTGAGGGTTTCGGTGTAGGCCGGCAGTACCACGGAAAGGCCCAGCTCTACAGTGTGGAAATAATCGTCGAGCGATTCGGCAGCTTTCTCGTACTGGCGCACGCTGGTGGCGGCGAGGGCCTTCATCGTGCGGACAATCGAAGAAAGGTCTTCGCCGCTGTCAATCTGTTTTTGTAAGGTTTCCAGGGTGGAGCTCAAAAAACCGCTCTCCTTTTTAAACGGGCTGACCGGATAAGCACGTTACTCTTACCCGCATGAATAGCAACACTTTCAGGCCGATTTTTCTCATGCTCACGGCCTCCCCGCTTTTTGCGGAAAAAGGGGGGGGTAAACCCTTGACCGTTCTTATTCTTCCCTTTCCTCTGCCGCTTTTTCACCCGGAGATCCTGCTTCTTCCTCCCCTGTTTCTTCTGTTTCTTCGCGCTCAAAATGCTCGAGAGCGCGGCGGGCGGTTTCAATAATGGCGGCCTGGTCGTCTTCGGAGAGCAGTTCACCGGCTTCGATCTTCCGGCAAATATCCTGCTGTTCACCGGTCACCGCTTCCCTTAATTTAACTTCCGCCTCCGGGATCGCCTCCACTTCGAGATCGTCAAAAAAGCCCCCGGTAACCGCCAGCAGGACGGCGATCTGTTCCGGTATGGTCAGCGGCCGGAGCTCGGGCTGGGTGAGGACCTTGCGCACCCGGCGGCCGCGTTCGATCGTTTCGCGGGTTTTCTCATCAAGGCGGGTGCCAAACCGGGCAAACATCTCCAGCTCTTCGAACTGGGCATAGGAAAGCCGCAGGTCGCCGGTCACGGTGCGGTAGGCGGGAAGCTGGGTCTTGCCGCCCACCCGTGAGACCGATTGGCCCACTTCCACGGCGGGCAGGTGGTTGCGCTGGAAAAGATCGGGCGACAGATAGATCTGCCCGTCGGTGATTGAAATCAGGTTGGTCGGTATATAGGCCGAGATATTCTGCGCCTGGGTCTCGATGATCGGCAGGGCGGTAAGCGATCCTCCGCCGTACTCCTCACGCAGGTGGGTGGAGCGCTCAAGCAGGCGCGAGTGCAGGTAAAATATGTCGCCGGGGTAGGCCTCACGCCCCGGCGGGCGCTCCAGGAGCAGGGACAGCTCGCGGTAGGCGCGGGCATGGAGGGTGAGATCATCGTAGACGATCAATACATCACTGCCCTGTTCCATGAAGTATTCGGCAATGCTGGTGGCCGCATAGGGGGCGATAAAACGCAGGCCCGGCGGCCCGTCACCGGAGGCAACCAGCACTGTAGAATATTCCATGGCCCCGTGCTCGCGCAGTTTGGCAATAAACTTGGCCACATCGGCGCCCTGCTGGCCGATGGAACAGTATACGCAGATTACATTTTTATCGGCCTGGTTGATGATCGTATCCAGGGCGATGGCGGTTTTGCCGATCTGGCGGTCGCCCAAAATCAGCTCACGCTGGCCCCGGCCAACCGGAATCAGGGCGTCAACTACTTTCAGGCCGGTCTGAAGAGGTTCGGTCACCGGGGAACGCACCATGATCGGCGGCGCCTCGCGCTCGACCGGGCGGCGCTCGGCGAAGCTTACCGGGCCGAGGTTGTCGAGGGGCTGGGCGGCGGCGTCGATTACCCGGCCAAGCAGGCCTTCGCCCACCGGGATATCGACCACCCGGCCGGTGCGGCGGACGCGGTCACCGGACGTAATATTTTCTCCGCTTCCGAGCATGATTACCCCCACTTCACGGAGATCGAGGTTGAAGGCAATACCGGTTACCCCGCCGGGAAATTCGACCAGTTCTTCAGCCTGCACACCGCTCAGGCCCGAGACGCGGGCAATGCCGCTGCCGATTGAAACCACGGTGCCGCTTTCTTCCACCTTCGGTCGGTCGCCGGTTTGTGCGAGCGCTCTTTCAACAGCCCGGTCGGTGCTCTCAACGACACCGCGCAGGGTTTCTAGAAGCGAACTATGATCCTTCTTCCGCCTGTTCACCGCCGTTCACCTCCCCGCTTTCTTTTTCGCCTTTCCCCTGCTCCAGTTCTTTTAAAATCTGCTCTTCGACTCCTTCGAGGTAGCTGTCGACACTCCAGGCTACACGGTATCCGCCGGCTTCAAGCTCCAGGCCGCAGACCAGGGAGGGGTCGGTTTCGGTCGAGAGCTTTAATTCATCGTCCGTCCCGGGCAGGATTTTCTGCAGGCGTTCTTTCAACTCCTCTTCTTTTCCGGCAGGAGCCTCGAAGGCACTGCGCAGGGTCAGCCTGTATTCACCGCCGGCAAAGGCTTCCTGCAGGGATGAGCGTTCTTCTTCCGGCAGGCTTTCAATTTTCTCCAGGAAGAGGTCCCAGGTGAGCTCTTCCAGGCGGGCATCGGCCAAATCCTCCAGGCAGCGGCGGGCGACCGAACAGGCCTGCCGGCCGATGCGCAGACGCAGTTCGCTGATGAAGGTTTCTTTTTCGCGCTCAAAGGCCTCTTCCCAGCGGCGCCTGCTTTCATCCACCTCCCGGCGGGCTTCCTCGAGCAGTTCACGTTTTTTCTTTTCAGCCCGGGTGCGGGCTTCTTCCAGGATCTCTTCTTCCCGCTGCTCCAGCTCTTCGTTTTTTTGGCGGTAGGCATTTAACTCCTCTACGGCCTCTTCCTTTTGGGCTGCAGCGTCTTTTTCGCGCTGCACTATTTTCTGCTCACGGTCGTCCATGGCCCGGATGATCGGCCTGTAGAGAAAATGGCGCAGTAAAAAGACAAGGACCATGAAGTTTATGATCTGAAATATTATGGTGTACCACTCTATAATCATAGCTATTCTCCCGTGTTTAAAACTTTATCCGCCCGGAACCCGCTACTGGAAGTAAGTCCAGAAGGGGTTGGCGAAAATTAAAATCATGGTGACCACAAAGCAGTAAATCGCCGTCGATTCAATCATGGCCAGCCCGACAAAAAGGGTGCGGGTGATAGTGTTGGCTTCGTCCGGCTGCTGGGCAATTGAGCTCAAGGCCTGGGCTACGGCGCGGCCCTGTCCCAGGGCCGGACCGACCGAGCCGATGGCTATGGTCAGCCCGGCGGTAACAATTGAAATGACACTCACCAACCTTAAGCTATCCATTTCCATATCAGTTCTCTCCTTTTTTCTCCAGTTCGCGGCGCGCCTGACTGGCCGAGGAAATATAAACCATGGCCAGTATGGCGAAAATATAAGCCTGGATCAAGCCGGTGAGCAGGCCCAGGGCCTGCATGACCACCGGAAAAACCAGCGGGGCAATGGTGAGCAAAATGGCCACAATGACCGTCCCGCTCATCATGTTGCCGTAAAGACGCACGGCCAGGGCCAGGGTGCGGCTCAGCTCACCGATTATGTTGAAGGGCAGCATGAAAAAAGTCGGCTGGATGTACTGCCGCAGGTAGGTCATAATCCCCTGTTGGGCGATGCCGAAAACAGGCACGGCAATGAAAACGCAGATGGCAAGGGCCGCCGTGGTCG
>PUNU01000031.1 GCA_003551865.1 Syntrophomonadaceae bacterium | reverse complement strand
TTCGCCACGATCAGCTTTCCCCATATTATGCTTTCCGCGATGGGGGCCAGAAATGTTTTTGTCTTTAAATGGCTGGCCATCCTATTTATCGTCATGGGCGGCGCCATCTATTTCGTGGTGGCTGTTTTCGGCAGCCTGGTAGCTCCGGCCGTAGTTCCGGGACTTACCGGCTCCAGCGCGGATGCGGCCTTACAAATTGTTGTTACAGGCCATCTTCCCGGCTGGATGTCGGTTTTCTTTTGCATGGCGGTAATTGCCGCGTCGATCTCTACAGCGGCCATCCAGCTGATGGGGGCGGGAGCCTTAATATCCCGCGACATCCTCTACATGATTAAGAGGGAAGCTTCAGATGAACAGCTGATCTTGTGGACCCGCCTGGCCATGGTTTTGCTGGTTATCGGCAGCTTTATTGTGTCACTGATGCTGGGTGAACAGATTGCTTTCGTTGTAATCATCGCTTCGAGCGGGCTGTTTATTTGGCTTCCTCATTTGTGGCTGGGCCTGCTCTGGAAAGGGGCAACCACCAAGGGAGCCATAGCCGGGGGAGTGGTCGGATTTGCTTATCTGATAGCGGGATATGTTTATCCGCCTTTATTTGTTGTCGATTTCCCCTTGCTGGCGCTGGTGGCCGGCCTGGTCGCCATGGTAGTGGTCAGTCTCTTTACGGAAAAGGCTTCCGATGAAACGGTGAGCCGGTTTTTTGACGAAGTGGACGAGTACCTGGAGCTCGAAACCAGGCGGGAAGAATAAGTTGCAACAGGAAAGTCTTAAACTGGAGGTGGTTTTATGGCTAAACGTCAATGGAGATTGATGTTTAAACCGGAAGCTGATGCAGGAGACCTGCTGGCCATGCCTTCGGCTATTGCCGAGGGCAGGATTGCCGGAAAATTCCTGGGCAGCAAGCCTCCCCCCAACACCCTGCTGATCCAGGGGGTGAAAAAGCGGGGAGTTGTTTGCGGTCCCGATGTTTTTATTCGCAAGGATGCCGTTGCAGAAGAAGACGCTGATGTGGCAAGAAGAACCCGCTCCGGAAGAGGAGGGATTACCCCTCTGGGAGCAGTTAACTTCCAAAAGTTCATCGGCAGGGAAAAAGACAAGGCTCCGCTGGTGAAACGGGATCCTTACGATCTTGCCGTATTGCTGTATACATCGGGAACCACCGGTAAACCCAAAGGCGTGATGCTGAGAGAAGGGGGCTATTACAACCACAGCATGGTTACAAAAGCCGTGGTCAACATGACCGAAAAAGACAATGTCCTGGTCGTGCTCCCCCTTTACCATTCTTATGCGCTGAATGCCCTCGCTGTCTCCACTGTGCTGCACGGAGGCATGCTGGTACTGGTGCCTCAATACGATCCGATCCGGCTGCTGGAAATAATGAACAAGTCCAAATCAACTGTTTTTGCCGCCGTGCCCACGATCTTGATTCACCTTTTAATGATCGCCTCGCAGCAGGAAGTCCAGCTGCCTGAAAGCATTCGCTATACCCTGACCGCGGCGGCCCCGGTGCCCAGGGAAGTTTTAACAGAGTTTGAAAGAGTTTTTAGTACCAAGGTATATGAAGGATACGGCATGACCGAGTGCACTGCCCTGGCCTCCATTAATCCGGTAGGGAAAAAGAAATTGTTTTCAGTGGGCAAGCCGGTTTCGGAAGTAGTTCCCGAGGTAGCCGATCTGGAGATGAAAGTTGTGGACGAGCTGGGCAGAGAACTTCCTCCGGGAGAAGTGGGTGAAATACTGATCAAGACAGAAAAATGGGGGATGTTGGGCTACTATAACAAACCCGAGGAGACAGCGGAAACGATCAAAGACGGATGGATCTACTCCGGAGACCTGGGATACAAGGATGAAGAGGGCTACTATTTTATTACCGATCGTAAGAAAGACATGATTATATCCGGGGGCATAAATGTTTACCCGAGAGAGATCGAAGAGGTTCTGGCAAGCCATCCCAAGGTAATGGAGGCCGCCGTCATCGGTAAGCCCCATGAAACCCACGGCGAAGTCCCGATAGCTTTTGTCGCACTGAGAGAAGGAGAAGAGGCCACTGAAGAGGAGATCCTAGATTACTGCCGCAACGAGCTGGCCCGGCATAAAGTGCCCCATACCGTCGAGTTCCGGGAAGCGTTGCCCAAAGTGCTTTCGGGCAAAGTCCTGAAAAAGGAGCTCCGCCCAGGTTATGCAGACGATCGGGAGCTGCGCCGGGATATGCTTTAGTTTAGAAGGAAGGAGGGTGCAACCTTGACTGAAAATTTTGTTCATCTCGGTGAAATGCTGGAGCGTTCGGCCAAGAAGTACGGCAAAAAAAGTGCCGTCTGGTACGAAGGAAAGGAAATCAGTTTTCAGGAGCTCAATCGCAATGCCAACCGCTTTGCCAATGCTCTTTTGCGGCATGGTGTTCAAAAAGGAGATGTTATTGCGATCATGCTCCCCAATATCCCCGAATTCCTTTACGCCTTTTTCGGAGCCCAGCGTATAGGAGCGGTGGTGGTGACCCTTAATCCAATGTATAAGGGCGGGGAGATTATCCATGTGCTTAATGACTCGGGAGCCCGCTTGCTTTTGACTCTTTCCAGTTTTGTCGGCTTGATTAACGAAATCCGGCCTGAAATACCCAAATTAGAGCAGGTGGTTATCACCGGGGAGCGTGATGTGGTGTTGGCTCATCCGGAAAGCAGTATGTTTATCCAGATGATTTGTGACTTTAAAGAGATCCCCAGCCTGGAAGAAGCTTATCATAAGGTGGGAGACATGCTGCTGAAGGTTTTTCACCACTTTGGTGTTTCTGAAGTCTGGTATAAACACTGGGGGGGCATGCGGGTCAGAGGCAAAAAAATCGGCACCTTTGGCTTTTCGCAGTTTGAAGAAGAAGACGTTGCTATTATGAACGCCATGTGCTTGCTGGGGCCGTTAAATATCGAAGACTTTTTCAAGATCATATGGGTTCCCCGCGAGGTCAAAGACAAATTCCTCGAACCGTTTACCAGTATCGAAGAGGAAACGGGGATCCGGCCCGGCAAAGAGGAGTTCAAAGAGCAGGTCGTCCAGGCTTTTCAAGAAGTTTTTGATATAGAACTCTATGAAGAAGCCAAAATGGGCCGCGACGAACGGTTTGGCTACGAAAAACAGAGGACACTGGCTTACCACCAAAAAAGGTAGCCTGCACTAAAGGAGACCGCAACCATGACCGCTAAAAAACGCTGGAGATTCATGTTCAGGCCGGAAACCGACGCCGCGGATCTGCTCGCCATGCCTTCGGCTGTTGCCGAGGGTAAAATAACCGGTAAATTTTTGGGCAGCAAACCTCCGCCAAACACCCTTTTGATCCAGGGCGTAAATAAGAAGGGAGTGATTTGCGGGGCGGATGTCTATGTTCGCAGCGAAGGCGCTGCAGAAGAAGAAATGGATGTGGCCCGCCGTCCCCGAACCGGCCGGGGAGGAACAGCTCCGCTGGGAGCCGTACACTACCGGAAATTTGTGGAGAAAGAAAACGACAGGGCGCCGCTGGTTAAAAGAAAACCACAGGAACTGGCCCTGCTGATTTATACTTCGGGCACTACAGGCAAACCCAGAGGGGCGATGCTTAAAGAAGAAGGTTTTTATTACCACAGCGCAGCCTGCCGGGAAGTTACCGCCATGAACGAGAAAGACCGCATCCTTCTGCTCCTGCCGCTCTATCATGTTTACGGCATAAACTGCCTGGCAATCAGCGGCCTTTTCTTCGGGGCTGCACTGATCCTGGTGCCGCAGTATGATCCGCTAAAACTGATTGAGACTATGAACAGATCAAAAACCACTTTTTTTGCCGCCGTGCCCACCATTCTGATTCATTTACTGCAGATAGCTTCCCAAAAAGAGCTGAGCCTGCCCGACAGTATCCGCTTTACCCTCACGGGAGCAGCGCCCACGCCAAGGGAGGTTTTAAATGAATTCGAGAGGGTTTTCCGCACCGAAGTCTGCGAGGGCTACGGGATGACGGAATGCACCGGGCTGATATCGATAAACCCGCCCGGGAAGAAAAAACTTACATCGGTGGGCAAACCGGTGGGTGAGCTTGTTCCCGAAGTGGCCGACCTGCAGATGAAAGTGGTGGATGAAAACGGCGAAGAGCTTCCTCCCGGAGAAACTGGAGAAATTCTGGTCCGGACCGATAAATGGGGAATGCTGGGCTATTATAATAATCCGGATGCGACGGCCGAAGTCATAAAGGATGGATGGATCCATACCGGAGATCTTGGCTGCAAGGACGAGGATGGCTATTACTACATCACCGACCGTAAGAAGGACATGATTATAACGGGCGGAATTAACGTTTATCCGCGGGAAATCGAAGAAGTTATATGCAGCCATCCCCGGGTGATCGAAGCCGCCGTTATCGGGGAACCCCATCAAAGTCACGGTGAGGTGCCCAGGGCTATTGTGGTTCTAAAAGAAGGGCTGGAAGCTGAACAAGAGCAAATTAAAGAAGATATAATGGATTATTGCCGCAACAACCTGGCCCAGTTCAAGCTGCCGTACGATATCGAGTTCAGGGATGCTCTGCCAAAAGTGCTTTCAGGCAAAGTCTTGAAAAAGGAGCTGCGCCCCGGTTTTACCGACGACCGGGAGCTGCGTAAAGATATGTTATAAGAAACCGCCGTTTTGAACTTTTCAGGCGGTGCGTTGATGCTTTTAAGG
>PUNU01000033.1 GCA_003551865.1 Syntrophomonadaceae bacterium | reverse complement strand
TGGCTTGTGGGAGATAATCGCGATTCTTGCGGTAATCCTGTTAATATTTGGTTCGCGAAAACTGCCCGAACTGGCCAGGGCGGTTGGTAAAAGCGTAACCGAATTAAAAGAAGGGTTGAAGGGCAGTACAGGATCCGATGAGTCTTCCGCCCCTAACTCAGACCCTGAAAAATAAGTCTGTCGTATCTGTCCTGGTAGAGCTGACTAAAGGCAGGAGGGATTGAAAGCAGCGCTGGGAATGCCCGGAGGTATTCGACAAAGGTGAGCAAGAATAAAGACGGCACTATGCCTATCCTTGAACATCTTGCAGAGTTGCGCCTGCGCCTGGTTATTTCAGCGGGCGCTTTGCTTGTAGCGACGGTAATCTGCTTTTGGCAGGTCGAACTTATCAGAGGTATACTGACCCGACCCCTGGAAGGGCTAGAACTGATTTACCTCTCACCTCCCGAAGCTTTCATGGCCAATTTAAGGCTGGCTTTGATCAGCGGGCTTGTGCTTGCTCTGCCTGTTGTTGTCTATGAACTCTTTGCTTTTACTTTTCCCGGACTGGCCAGAGGAGAAAAGATCTTCCTGGTAGGTGTCGCAGCCGCTATTGCTTTTCTGTTCGGCACCGGCGTGTTTTTTGCATATTACGTGGTTTTCCCTTTTGCTTTAAGGTTTTTTCTGCAATTTGCCACGGCCCAGCTGGAGCCCCGCTTTACGATCAGCGAATATATTGCTTTTTTTCTTTCTTTTCACTTTGCATTTGGAGCGGTTTTTCAGCTGCCGGTATTGAGCTGGGCCCTGGGAAAGCTGGGGCTGTTGACTACGGATTTTTTAAGGCGCCATCGTAAGATAGCCCTGCTGATTATGCTCGGATTTTCGGCGGTGATCACTCCACCCGACATAATTTCCCAGGCGGCAATGGTATTGCCACTGCTCCTGCTTTATGAAATAGGTATTGTTATGGTCATGGTCAGCGAAAGAAAACGGCTGAAAATGCTTTCGCAGTAAAGACGATTTGGTGATAAGAGGTGAGCGGGTTGGATAATAAACGGCACTGTGCCCAAAAGCTCGAGGGCGCCGTTATCCTCGCCGGCGGCGACAGCAAGCGGTTGGGACGGCCTAAATCCCAGCTCGATTTTCAAGGCTGTTCGCTGATCGATTTAATGGTGGAGCGCCTCGGCAAATGTTTCCGCCGCCTGACTATTGTGACCGACCGGCCGGAACTGTATCGGCACCTTCCCGTGCAGCTGGCTTCCGATCTGCTTGCCGGGCAGGACAAAAGCCCCCTGCGCGGCATTCATGCCGGGCTCAGCCTGGCGGATTTCCCCTACCAGTTTGTAGCCGCCTGCGACATGCCTTTTCTAAACCTGGATTTAATCTGTTACATGGCCGGGTTTGCGCAAACATCTGACGCCGTGGTGCCAAAAGTAGGCCCTTTTTACCAGCCCCTTCATGCTTTTTACAACCGTTCCTGTATAAGCGTCATAGAAAAACAGCTTTCCCAAAAAAGCTACAAGATAACCGACTTTTATGCCAATCTGAAAATCAGGTATATCGGCCTGGAAGAAATCGTGCGGTTTGACCCCAACCAGAAGTCTTTTTTCAATATCAACACCTGGGATGACTATAAACTGGCTTTGGAAATTGCTTCAGGTAGGTTGGAAACCGGTTAGCCGACGGGAGGGGTAAAGATAATGAGAAAACCCGATTACATAGGGCCTATGGCCTTTGGTTTGAAAATGGGTGTAATTTTACCGGGCATGGACCTGGTGGAAAAAGTTTTTGAACCGCTTTCCCGCTGTTACAGAGACGGCCTTCTTGAAGACGGTGACGTGATTTGTATTACCGAATCGATTGTCGCCCGTTCCCAGAACAATTATATAACAGTCAATGATATTGCCCGGGAAATTAAAGAAAAGCTGACCCTTGGCCCGGAAAGCAGGGTGGCGGTGGTATTTCCCATTGCCAGCCGCAACCGTTTTTCCATGATTCTTAAAGGTATCGCCAGGGTGGTGCCCCGTGGTGAGGTGGTCTTGCAGTTTTCCTATCCCGCCGATGAGGTCGGTAACCGGGTGATCGACCCCGATTTTGCCGAAACCCTGAAAAAAGAGACGATCACGCTCGATGATCTGGGCAGCCGTGATTTTGCCCACCCTGTCACCGGCGTTGACTATATCGGCCTGTACCGGGAGATCATCGAGGAAGAAGGAGCCCGGCCGGTGATCCTGCTTTCCAATGATCCCCTCAAAATCCTCGATTACAAGCCGGAAGGCGTTATAGCGGCCGATATTCACACTAGGACAGCCACCCGGGAGAAGATATGTGAGAAATTAAGCAACTGCATCACCCTGGATCAGCTCTGCAACCGGGGTGAGGTTTATTCCGAATGGGGCCTGCTGGGCAGTAACATGTCTTCCGGCGAGAGACTCAAACTGGCCCCCCGGGAAGGACACAAGGTGGTAAATGAGCTGCAGGCCAGGGTTAAAGCCGAATTGGCTGTGGAAGTTGAGGCTTTAATCTACGGGGACGGGGCCTACCTGGATCCCACCAGCGGGATCTATGAACTGGCCGACCCCCAGGCGGCTTTTGCCGCGACCGACGGGTTAAACAGTTTCAGGGAAGGTCTTAAATACAAATTCTTAGTCGACCAGTGTTTTTATGAGGATAATAAAAACGCCGAGGAAATAGAAGCCTACCTGTCGGAAACCATCCGCCGCGATCTTCCGCAGAACAGCATGGAGCGCGAAGGCACCACGCCCCGCCGCATGCAGGATGTCCTGGCCAGCCTGGCCGACCTGGTCAGCGGCTCCGCCGATGCCGGCACCCCGGTGGTGGTAATCAAGGGGTTTCTTAAGTAGCACTTTTCTGCGAGTGATCTATGAGCCGGGGCTCCGGGATTGACAAAACACTGAAGCAGTATGCGTAAAATGCGGTTTCTATTGCCGGCCTACCGGTTTTTTCGCAGCAGGATAGGAAAGCTTACTACCAAGAAGATGATCCAGGCGGCGGGAAAATAATCGCCATAACGGGCATAGACGGTCTCACGCCTGTCGAGGTTCAAGGGCAGAGAAAAGATGGCGGCCTCGTTTTTCCCCGACCGAAAAAGCTCCCGGCCGCGGTGATCAAACGATATGGTGATGCCGCTGTTTGCCACCTGGGTAAACCCGATGCCGGATTCGGCCGCCCTGATTGCTCCCACCTGGGCATGCTGTTCCAGGCCGATTGATTCGCCGAACCAGGCGTCATTGGTGGGCACAAACAGGTGCCGGCTTCCCTCAGCGGCAAACAGACGGGTATGATCCCCGAAGTAAGATTCAAAACAGATCACCCCGGACAGGGGAATGCCGTTGAAGTCGAAAACGGTAATCTTTTCACCTGGCGTGTAACGCCCCAGCAGCAGATCCAGATCAAGGATGCGGTTTAACAACTGCTCCATGGGGAAAAATTCAACAAACGGCACCAGGCGATGCTTGTTATAAAGGGGCATATCCTCCCGGCCTTCCGTTAAAAGGGAAATTGAATTAAACAGCTGCCAGTAGTCTCTTACCCTGGCCCCGTAAAGCAGGCTTATTCCCAGTTCTTCACTCAACTCAACAAGCTCGGAAGGATGCGTTTTCCCCCTTCTAAGATCCAGATTGACTACTGTTTCGGGCCACACCACCAGTTCGGCCGCAGGCTCATTTTTTACAGCTTCCCTGGTCAGGTCCAGGTAGCGCTCCACAATTTTGTCTCTTGCACTGCCGGTGATCTGCTCGGTGCTGGTATTGCCCTGGATTAAGGCTACCCGGAGTTCTTCCTCTCCGCGATCCACTGCACTGAAAGCGGGCTGGAGCAGACCTGCCGCCAGCAGGATGACGAATAAGGAGCTCACTGCATAAATTTGTTTATACTGCAGTTCTCTGCGAACAAGGAGCAGCAGGATTGTCTGGAAAAAGACGAGCAAAAAAGGCAGGCCCCAGTACCCGTATACGGAAGCGATGTTGAGGACTGTCGGATAGGCCCACTGGGTATAGCCCAGGTAGCCGACATTGTAGGCCATGAAGCCCAGTGAGCGTAAAAATTCCATTAACAGCCACAGCGAGGGCACGGCCAGGGCGGTAAACCAGGCTTTATTCAGGCGGGCTACCAGGGCGGCGGCCAGGCCGAAAAAAGCGTTAAAAAGGCTGATATAGATGACCAGTGCGAGCAAAGCCGCCGCTGCCAGCGAATTGGACAGGTAGGGAAAAAGGACATTGGCCAGGTAGAGGTTCAGGTAGAGATGAAGAGGCAAACCGAAAACAAAACCGGACCAAAAAGCTTTACGCGGCGGTTCGTTCAGGCAGGCCCACAGGAAAGGCACAAGGGCAAACCAGGCCATATAGCCCTGTTCCAGCGGAGGAAAAGCGGTTATAAGCAGGGCCGCTGAAAGCAGAGGAGCGATCAGGTAGGTATGCTTTTTATAAAAAACAATCTTTTCATGCTTGTCTTTGCCCATCGGTTGACCCTCGTAGTTTCACCCGTTGCTTATCCCGCTCTATGGGTTCATGGTTAATTTAACACATCCGCCGCTTCTTGAAAACCGGCGGCTTTTTCCTAAATGGGGACTTGACCGCCGGAGCTATGAATGGTATAAAATATTTAACGCTGTAAACAATTAATCGCTTAAACTAAATAAAGGGGAGAGGACAGCCATAAATAATGAAGACCTGATCAACTATATTA
>PUNU01000068.1 GCA_003551865.1 Syntrophomonadaceae bacterium | reverse complement strand
GGAGAATGTCGGTGCTTACCCATCAAGGTGGAGGGAGAAGTTTGGTGCTTCCCCATCAATGGGGAATTTCTTCACTACTCCTCTATCCTCTCCGGCACTCAGTGTTTATTAAACTTCCAAAAAAATTTGCCTGACATTTAACTGCAAGCAGAGCTTGCTGAGTGCTGGAAGAGAAGGTTTTTTCGCCCCCACCCCGGCCCTCCCCCATCGAGGGGGAGGGAGAAGTTCGGTGTTTCGCCAGCAAGGTGGAGGGAGAATGTCGGTGCTTACCCATCAAGGTGGAGGGAGAAGTTTGGTGTTTTGCCATCAAGGGGGAGGGAGAAGTTCGGTGCTTCGCCGTCAAGGGGGAGGATGAAAATCTATGCTTTTCCATCGAGAGGGAGTCTTTTTCACTCCAACCCCGGCACCATCGGTCAAGGGGAAGGAGATTGAATGGGTCAAAGCCTTCTCCAACCGGTTAATAAGACAAAGCCTTCTCACCACCGTTGCAAGTGGCAAAACCTTTACTCCCTCTCCCCTGGTGGGAGAGGGGCGGGGTGAGGGGGAATTGTGTTTTTTAGACCAGCTCTCCCCGGGCGACCATGATCACTTTGCCGCCCACGTTAACCTCTATTTCGCCGTTTGCTACTTCCCGTGCTTGTAGCAGGAGCAGCGAGGGGCGACCGATTTCATAGCCCTGCTCCACGCGCAGATCGATCTCCCTGGAACCGAAGTAGCGGTTTTTAACCAGGTAGGCCGCCAGGCAGCCGTTGGCGCTGCCGGTGGCCGCATCTTCGGCAATACCGTGGTAGTCGTCGAACATGCGGGCGTTGACCCGGTTTTCAGGCTTGTAGGTTTCCGGGCAGAATACCAGGACGGACTTGGCCTCCGCCCGGTCGATCAGGTTGAGGTAGCCTTTTTTGTCGATCCGGCAGTCTCTTACCGCTTCCAGATCTTTTAGCGGGACGATGATAAAGGGCAGGCCGGTAGAAACTTCCTGGACGGGAAAACGCGAATCGACTGCCCCTGTATCAAGACTTAAGGCGCCGGCCGCTTCGCCGGGTTCGAAAGTTTTGCCGAAGGTGGGGGCAACCTGCCTCATCCAGAGCACATCCGGTTCTCCGCCGCTGTAGCTGAAGCTGACCGGGATCTGCCCCACCTTTAAGTTCAGACTGACCACGGGCACTTCAGCGCGGACAATGAACTGCTGAATGATGTAAGCGGTGCCCAGGGTGGGATGGCCGGCAAAGGGCAGTTCTTCACCCGGGGAAAAGATGCGCACATCAAAACCGCCGTCCCGCTCTTCATCCGCCAGGATGAAGGTTGTCTCCGAATAGTTCATCTCCCGGGCGATCTCCTCCATGGTTTCCGCGGACAGCCCGGCGGCGTTTCCAATTACGGCCAGCTGGTTGCCGGCGTATTTTTTTTCCGCAAAGACGTCAACCAAATATAACGGGTAACCCATATTCCCCTCCCCTGCCGGAGCGCGGTTTATAATGCCTGTTTACCGGGCCGCCCGGCTCATGTATACTTTAAGTACTTAGATGATATAACCAAAGCCGCAAAAAGACAACTGCCGTCCGGCAGAAAAAATCGGCCGTCTTGTTGTACACAATAGTGCACAACTGTGTAGTATGTGTACGCTATCACTAGCATGTATGTCTCTTTATTTCGCCCGCAGAAAACGCTTTAAGCAGTGTTTAAAGGGTTTTTCGGACTGTCCGGATGTTGGCATAAAGATTGCAATGTAAACTGATGGTGAAGTAGGGCCGCCTGTGTAAAATG
The DNA here is from genome assembly GCA_003551865.1 of Syntrophomonadaceae bacterium. The sequence goes on along the minus strand of PUNU01000068.1, from coordinate 2,931 downwards.
CCGGGCACCAGGATGACCCGGGTTTGCCGGACCGGGCCCGCCTACCGCCGGGTTCGGAATGCGCCGGCGGCCGGCCCTTCAAAACTTTTATTACCCCGAATTCATTTTTTAAAGGATTCCTACCTTAAAATATGGAAAGGAGGCTTGAGATGGATTTCGAACTGACTGAAAGCCAGCAGATGATCAGGCAGATGGTCTGCGATTTTGCCCAAAACGAACTGGCCCCCATCGCCGATGACCTGGACCGCGAAGGCCGTTTCCCGCAGGAAATCATCGAAAAGATGGCCGGGCTTGACCTGTTTGCCCTGCCCTTCAGTGAAGAGTACGGGGGCACCGGCGACGGCTACCTGCCTTACGTGATCGCCGTGGAAGAGATATCGAAAGCCTGTGCATCGACCGGGATTACCTACGCGGCGCACTGCTCGATCGGCACCGGCCCGGTTTATCTTTTCGGCAGCGAAGAGCAGAAGCAGAAGTGGGTCGTGCCCTGCGCCCGGGGCGAAATGCTCGCCTCTTTCGGGCTGACCGAACCGGATGCCGGCTCCGACGCCGGGGGCACGAAAACCACCGCCGTTTTGCAAGACGGCGAGTGGGTAATCAACGGCAGTAAATGCTTCATCACCAACGCCAGCTACGCCGGTTTGGTGGTGATCACGGCGGTTACCGAACCGGGCCGGGGCACCCGCGGGATCAGCTCTTTTCTTGTGCCGCGGGACACCCCGGGATTTTCGGTTACCGCGCCCTACGAAAAACTGGGCCTGAAGGCCTCGGATACGGCCGAAATCGTTTTGGACGAGGTGCGCGTCCCGGAAGACAGCCTCCTGGGCAAACGGGGCGAAGGGTTCAAGCAGTTTATGAAAACCCTGGACGGCGGAAGGATCAGCATCGGGGCAATGTCCGTCGGGATCGCACAGGGCTGCCTGGACGCCGCCCTGGCCTACGCCAAAGAACGGCGCCAGTTCGGTCAGCCGATTGCGAAGTTCCAGGCCATCCAGTTTAAGCTGGCCGACATGGCCACCAACATCGAACTGGCCAGGCAGGCCGTCTACCGGGCCGCCTGGTTAAAAGACAACGGCCGCCCCTTTACCAAGGAATCGGCAATGGCCAAGCTGTTCGCTTCCGAGACGGCGGTCAAGGCCGCCCTGGAAGCGGTGCAGATTTTCGGCGGCTACGGCTACACCACGGAGTACCCCGTGGAGCGCTACTTAAGGGATGCCAAGCTGATGGAGATCGGCGAGGGCACCTCGGAGATCCAGCGCCTGGTTATCGCCAGGCAGCTGGGCTGCTAATTTTACCAAAGGAGGGATTGATTCAAGATGAGTAAAAGAGTTGCCATTGTAGGCATCGGCTATTCGGGTTTCCGGACCACTTCCACCGATGTCTCCTACCGGGAAATGATCTTTGAAGCCGCCACCAAGTGCTACGAAGACGCCGGCGGCGTCCACCCGCAATCGATTGATTCTTTTGTCGCCTCATCGGAAGACTTCATGGAAGGGATCAGCATCGCCGACGAGTACGTCCCCGACCAGCTCGGCGCCGTGCTCAAGCCGGTGCACAGCATTGCCGGTGACAGCCTGCAGGGGCTGGCATCGGCGGTGATGCAAATCAAGGGCGGGCAGCAGAGCGTGGTGGCCGCTTCCGCTTTTTCCAAGGTATCCAACCTTTCCCACTACGAGCACGTGGCCGCTTACGCCACCGATCCCGTCTATATCCGGCCCCTGCATGAAAACCCCTACTTTATTGCCGGGCTGGAAATGAACCGCTACCTCTACGAAACCGACACAAGCAGGGAGCACTGCGCGGCGGTGGTGGTAAAGAACAAGTACAACGCCCTAAATAACCCCACGGCCGTTTACGGGGCGAAAATAACGGTCGATGACGTTTTAAATGCCCCGCCTTTAAGCGCTCCGCTGGGCAGCCTGGACAAAAGCGGCCACCTGGACGGCGCCATTGTCCTGCTCCTGGCCTCTGAAGATCGGGCCTATCAATTCACCAATAAGCCGATCTGGATCAGGGGCATCGGCTGGGCTACCGATACCCCGAACCTCGATTCGCGGGTCGAAGGGATGGGCTCGGCCGTCTATGCCGGGCTGGCCGCGCAAAAGGCCTACGCCATGGCCGGCATTAGCGCCCCCTACAATGAAATCGATTTTGCCGAAATTGACGATACTTTTTCCTATAAAGAGCTGCAGCACCTGGAAGCGCTGCAGCTTTGCGCTCCCGGCGAGGCCGGGCCCCTGGTGGAGCAGGGCGCCTTCGGCATCTCCGGCGACCTGCCGGTTAACGTTTCCGGCGGAAGCCTGGGCGTGGGCTACCTGCACGAGGCAAACGGCCTGCACCGGGTGATGGAAACATGTTTGCAGCTGCGCGGAGAAGCGGGCAAAAGACAGCTGGATGAGATAGAAACCGGCCTAGCCTTTGCCTGGCGAGGCGTGCCCACGGCAACCGGCACGGCTGTAGTTTTGAGCAAGCGGCTTTAAATTTTTTATAAATGGAGGGTTGAACAATGAGAAAAGTTGCTATAGTAGGCGCAGGCTTGACCAGGTTCGTGCGCAGGGCCCTGGAAACTCCCAAGGAGCTCTCATTTGAGGCGACCAGCACGGCTTTAAACAGCTGCGGCCTGCGGCTGGAAGATATAGACTGCGTGGCCCACGGAACCGCCCCGGACGCCTTTGACGGCATTCACCAGAAAGGCGAGTACCTGGCAGATGGAAGCGGCGGCTGGAACAAGCCGACCATGCGGGTATATGTCGGCGGGGCCACCGGGGTGCATGCCGTGGTGCACGGCTGGCAGCATGTCGCCTCCGGCATGTTTGACACCTGCCTGGTGGTATGCGAAGAAAAAATGTCAAGCGCCATGCCCCACGCCCAGGCCTTTTTCCTGACCATTTTTGACTCGATTACCGAGCGGGCCCTGCATCCCAATTTGCT
>PUNU01000058.1 GCA_003551865.1 Syntrophomonadaceae bacterium | reverse complement strand
GACAACCTCTCGCATCGGTCGGAGCCTAGGGAAGCGCTGAATAAAGCCATCCTGGCTTTCTCAGCGCACGCTTCGCTGCAAACGTGATTTGCAGCTTGCTTCAGAATCAACCACCTACGGTGGTCGATTCTGGCGGCACTTCCGTGTGCCGCAGGGAAACGCCGATAAATCAGCGTTTTCCTAGGCGAACGCCCATAATCATGCGTTTTTCTAGAGCGTTGGGCAAGTGGTGATGGAAACGCCATGGAGTTAGGCTCAGACTGCCGAGATTCGCCGTGTTGCTTTGGCAGAGGGTTGGCGATAGCCTCCGGGCACGCTGCTCTGGCCGTGGAAATAACCCCTCCCAATGGTTCACGCGCGAGGCCGTGGCAGAATGGGGCGGCCGCAATGGCTGGTCGCGCAAAAAACCGCAAACCGAGCACGAGCTAATGGTAGCTGAGATAACCGAATCCCGTGGTTATGGCGTCGGTCCGAACGCTTCGAGAGCTAGCCGTTTGGCAGGGGTCGGCACGGTTCCGCGGATCGCAGTAGTGATCCTTTCCTTCAACCAGCGGGAGCAGACCCTGATCTGCTTGCGCCACCTTCTCGCGCTTGCTCAGGCGGAAGGCCCATTCGACGTGCTGGTGTGGGACAACGGCTCCATCGACGGAACCGCCGAAGCAGTGCGAGAGACGTTTCCCATCGTCTGCGTCCACGCGTGTGCGCGGAACCTCGGAGTTGCCGGAGGTCGGAACGCGGCTGCCCGCATGGCGTTAGAGAACTTCGAGACGGATCTGCTTCTATTTCTGGACAATGACATATATGTAAGAAAGGGTTTTGTCTCGGCACTGGCCAGGGCATTCTCAGAGTCTGGCAGCGCACGGATCGGGCAGGTGCAGGCGAAGCTCTTGCTCTCTGACCAGCCCGGAATCATCAACTATGGCGGCGGGTCGAACCTGCAGTTTTGGAGGGGCAACACCCGTCCAGTCGGCTGTGGGGAGGTTGACAGGGGCCAGTACGACCGACGCAAGCCGTGCGTAGCCTGCGGTGGGGCAATGATGGTTCGAGCGGACGTCTTTCAGCAACTTGGCGGGTTCGACGAGGTATTCAGCCCGTATGGTCCCGAGGATATCGACTTTTCGTTGCGTTTGCAGAGTGCAGGTTGGGAGTCCTGGTACATCCCCGATGCAGTCGGCTTGCACGACTTCAACCATACGTTCGCGTCGGAAGGCTATACAGAACAGTATGCTCAGCACCGTTCAAAACACTGGCTCGGCCTGATGCGTCGTCACGCCTCGCCGATGCAGTGGGTGGGGTTTGTTTTCGTTGGCCTGCCGATCATCGCCAGCCGGGTGATGCTGCGTGAAGCGCGGAAAGGCAACCTCATCGCAGCGCTTCGAGGCCTTGTGCGAGGCGCTATTGTAAGAGAAGGAACTGGCAGCAAGCGTTAAAACGGATCGAGCATCGTAGCGCAGCCAAGCACCTCAACCAGCTATCAGGTCCTCAAATCTCGGTACCCACCTCCAACCTTCTCCAGAACGCTAAGTGTCTTTGCGGCGCAATGGTCCCAGTCAAAAAGCTTGGAGCGTTCGGCCGCGCGGGTCTTCAGTTCAGCACGAAGAGCGGGCTCGGCCAGCAACCGCAGTGCGGCTGCCGCGATGGCGTCGGGATCCTTGGGGTCCACCAGCAGCGCGGCTTCCCCGGCTAATTCCTTCAGCCCGTAGGCGTTTGACGTGACGATAGGCGTACCCATCGCCAGCGCCTCGGTGATCGGGATCGGATGGGCCTCCATGTTGGACGGATATAGGAATATGTCTGCTTGATGGTAGAACACAGGCAGGTCCGCTTGGTCCACCCAGCCAGGGAAATAGACATTCCGACCCCAGCCCTCATCGGGGATGCGATACCGCATTCGAAAGTCATCGCAACCGCGGCCCGCAACCACAAGTGCACATGGAAAGTTCTCTTGAATCTTCTGAAAGGCCTTCAGGATTATGCCGAAATTCTTACGCTCCGCGCGGTCGCCGCCGGAAAGCGTGAGAATGAATCGCTCCGGCAATTTGTATCTCGCCGTCACCGCTTCTATCTGTGCCCCTTCCGGTGGTTTTTTGAACTGCTCTCCGGGGGCGAAATAAAGGGCGGTGATCTTCTCGGGTGCGACGCCGAGACGTTCAATGAATACCTCTCGCGTGATCTCTGAAACCGCGAGTACCGCCCCCGCGAGACGGCAATAAATGGGCATCATAAGGCGGCTGTAGATGCGCGTCGAGTGCGACCAGAAATGCCGCACCTCTGGAATGAACCAGCCTGCGCCATGCAGCATCATCACGCTTTTTGGTGCGCATAAAAGTGGCACGGTGAACTTTGGATGGAAGAGCACGTCGAGCGCGTCTCGCCGAAACATCTTGGGGATAGAGACTTGGTCCCAGATCAATTTACCATGCGGCCGCACAAATCGCGCGTGAGCGTTGGGATACGCTGCATAGGCGTCGAGACTTTCCCGATTGCAGAAATAGAGGAAAAAGTCATGCTGAGGTGCATGTTCGATCAGATGGCGCGTGATGTTGCGCGCGTACACGCCCACGCCGCCTTTCTCTTCGTACGCCCTGAGCATTATACCGATGCGCATGTCCGTCCTTGCCGTCACATGGGCGCAGCCCGCGCTGCGCCTACGCGCGTTTACCAATCACTTTTGCAGGTACGCCGGCCACAATTGCATACTCCGGAACGGTTCCGGAAACCACGCTGCCGGCTCCGATCACGGCGCCGCGTTCAATTCTGGCTCCAGGAAGCACGACAACACCCGCGCCCATCAACACGTCGTCCCCAATCCAAAGACCCCGGGCCTCCGACTCTGGCTGGTCCTTGATCAGCGTACCCTTGGTATGGACTTGCTTCGTGCCGCCCACCAAGGTGCAATTCGGTCCGATGCGGACATAGTCGCCGGCGACTATGTCGCCGGTTCCTGTCGATACGTGCACAAAGCTGCTCAGAGCGCACTGCCGGCCGAAGCGCACCGCGCCACCACTGCTTTGTACCACGGCGAGAGGCTTGACCACAGTGCCCCGGCCGAGCGACACCTCGCGGCCCCACTGCACGCGTGCCGACGGGCTGACCAGTGCCCGGCTGCGCAGGAAGTGGTACAGGCTCGTGAAAAGGGCGGGCACGAGATGCCGCCGCAGACTTGCTACAACCCTTGCCATCGTTCAGCGGCCGGGTTTATGCGCTTCCCGGCTTGACCGCGATGACGGAGTACTTGTACGCGTAACGGCGCGCCAAACCATCGGGCAAGAGGTTGTATAGCGGCATAAATATATATCGATAAAGCCCTGCCTTGAGGCCAGAGCGCGCAATGGGCAGGGCCCGGTGATGTTCGCGGAACGTTTGCTCGATCTCGAAGTTTCTGAAGAAGTACTCGACCTCTGCCTCACTGTAGAACTCGTTGACCGGAGGATCTTCCTCCTTATACTCGATGTTCTCGCGGCCCAGCCGGTGCATCGTCCACATCCAGGAGGGCTTGCGGTAAAAATGCGAGATGATTGCTCGGCCGCCCGGCTTGAGCACCCTCCAGACCTCGTCAATGGACTTCTGGGTATCGCCGGTGGCGTGCAGGACGCCGTTTGACCAGACGGCGTCGAAACTCCGGTCCGGGAAGGGCAAGTCCAGAGCGTTCCCCACCCTGACCTCATCCGCGTCCGCGCCGACCACCTCGAAATGTCGCTTGCAGAACTCGACCGCATTTGGCGTGAGGTCGATCGCTGTGACCCGGACGCCCCTCTTGATGAACTCCAGACTGTCGTAACCCATCCCGCAGCCAATCTCGAGTAGCCTCTTGCCCTTGAGCCTTGTAGCCTCGGCCTCGATCCGTTCCATAATCCATGGAAACTTGTATGGATTCATCCACGGCCTGATATGCTCGAAAAACTCCCGACTACCCTGCTTGATGCCTGGCTTCGAGACATATTGAAGACCAAGCGGATGCGCATCCCAGTAGCTTTGAATTGCTATCGTTTTCTTGTCCATTAACGCGATCCTGATTAAACATCCGATTGGATGGTAGAGTGCGCAGGCATGGGGTCCTGCGTGCAATGCCACGGTGCGCCCACTGCTGGCTAGCCTATCAGGCATTAGATACAGGAATTGTGGGAAATAAACAAGGGCCAATTCGGTTCCAGCGACACACAGATTCGGTAGAGGTTGACTGGGGCGCCAATGGGAAAGATGAAGTGGGTGCCGCAAACAAGGTTGTCGTAGGCGATGGGGGTGTATCCCGCCTGTGCCGATATTATTTTGAGCATGGCTGTCGGTGTCGCGGTTGACGACGATACTCGGGCCCAGGTCGGACCAGGCAGCGCAGGCGTACGAGTAACGAGGGGCTTGCCGAGCGCGCGCTGGGCTTGGCCTCGGCCATCGAGGTGGCAACGGTAGCGCGGGGTGTATCCGAGTCCTTTGCCTGAAACAGGTCGATTGGCTTGGCTTCGACAAGATTGGCTTGGCCTCGACAAGATCAGCAAGCAGACTATCCATCGGCCGAAAGGCACTGCGCAGTGCCCTGTAGCAGCCAGGATCTGGGGCCTTCTACGGATAAGCAATGGAAGGAGACGAGGAATTGTCCCGAGGCGAGCGGAAAGACGTCATTCAAGTGCGCGCTTTTGCTGCCGCTATTCGTCTCGCGACGGCGCAGTTGAATCCGGTGCGGCCCAGGATAGGCGTCGACCGCCCGCTCCAAG
>PUNU01000057.1 GCA_003551865.1 Syntrophomonadaceae bacterium | reverse complement strand
CCGCTATGCCATAGGGGACGGTTCCATCGTTTTCCCTTCGGCCTTCGCTGCGCTCAGGAACGCTCGAACCGTCCCCATGGCACAGCTTTTCACTCAACAAGGACAATAGGCTGAGTAGTTAATATAATATTACAATAAAACAAAACATCTAGTCACTTCCAACCGGTGCCGCCCGGACTGCAGTTAAAATCAGCGGACGGCTCTAACCCCAAAACCGGGAGTCGCCGCATTATCCAGTTTGCGAGCTTCATCCTCGCACATATCTCAAAGATTTAAAACAAGAGCGGCGGCCAGCAGGGCCAGGACAAATATTAGAGCGGCCCAGTCCCCGGGGGCAATAACATTTTCGTGCATGCGGGTACGCCTGGCCCCGATACGGTAACCCCGCGCTTCCATGGCCAGGGCCAGCTCATCGGCCCGCCGAAAAGAGCTGACAAAAAGGGGCACGATCAGCGGAACCATGCTCCCGGCCCGACGGAATATCGATCCGGTTTCAAAATCCGCCCCCCGGGAAACCTGGGCCCGCATTAACCGCTGGCTTTCTTGCATCAAGGTGGGAATAAAGCGCAGGGAAACGGCCATAATCATCGCTACCTCTTCGGTGGGCAGGCCGGCAAAGCGCAGGGGTTTAAAGAAACTGCCCATGGCATGCGTCAGGGAAAGCGGCGTGGTGGTAAGGGTTAGCAGCAGGGAATAAAGAACCAGGATGACCAGCCGGGTAACAATAAAAAGCCCTTCCCTTACTCCTTCCGATTCCACGGTAAGAAAGCCGATCCTCAACAGAACAACTCCGCCCGGGGTGAAAAAGAAATAGATTACCAGGGCAAACAGGGCGATGTAGAGGATCGGACGCAGGCCGCGTAAAAAATAGCTGAAAGGCACTTTTGCCGCCGCATAGAGAAGGATAACCAGGCCCAGCAAACCGGCCAGGCCGGCAAAGGTCTGTAAGGAAAAAAGCAGGACTAAAATTACAAGCAGGATGATTACCTTCATCCGCGGATCCAAACGGTGAATTAGGCTTTCACCGGGCAGGTACTGGCCCAGGGTTATACTGCGGCTCATGACCGATCCCGCCCTTTCAGCCAGCGGCCAATTTCCCGCCGGGCGTCTTCAAGGGTAAAAACAGCGGTGTTCACCGGCAGGCCGCACTCTGCGAGATCGACCATGATTTCAGTTACCGGCGGCAGGGCCAGGCCGGCGGCGTAAAGCTCCTGCCGCCTGGAAAAAATCTCCTCTGCCGGACCGGCCATCACTCCCCGCCCTCCTTCGAGGACCAGGACACTTTCGGCCAGGGCCGCCGCTTCATCGAGATGGTGGGTGGCAATAATCACGGTAAGCCCGTCACTGCGGTTGAGATCAACCAGCAGTTTGAACAAATTTTTCCTCCCGGCCATATCCAGGGCAACAGTCGGCTCATCGAGGACCAGCACCTCCGGCTGCAGCGAGAGCACCGCCGCCATCGCCGCCAGGCGTTTCTGGCCGGCGCTCAGATGAAAGGGGTGCCTGGCGGCAAACTGTTCCGCCGGCAGGCCGACCCTGCCGAGGGCGTCTTCTACTCTTGCTTCGACTTCTTTTTCTTCCAGGCCGAGATTGCGGGGTGCAAAAGCAATTTCATCATAGATCGTTTCCGAAAAAAACTGCTCCTCCGGCATCTGGAAAACCAGGCCGATGCGCTTCCGCAGGTTTAAAAGTTCGCGCTTGTCCGAACCGATCTCCCGGCCTTCAAAGACGACACGGCCAGAGGTGGGCCTGAGCAGTCCGTTCAGGTGCTGGATCAGGGTCGATTTGCCCGACCCGGAAGGCCCGATTATGAGAGAAAATTTACCCTTTGCAAAGCTGAATGAAACGTCCTGCAGGGCTTTTGTGGCAAATGGAGTGCCGGGCATGTAGGTGTGGGTCAGCTTTTCCGTTCCAATGAACATAGGCTGTCAACCAACTCCCGGCGGTTAAGTATCTGCGGCTCTAAATCAAACCCGTCTTCACGCAGCAAAGCGGCCAGTTCTACTGCGGCGGTGCCCTGCAGGCCGATCTCGTGAAGCAAAGCCGGATCGGTCAAAATCTCCTGCGGAGGCCCCTCTTCATACAGCCGTCCCCGGTTTAACAAGGCAACCCGATCGGCGGCTGCGGCCTCTTCGGGCAGGTGGGTAACGTGAACCACTGCCAGTTCCCGGCTGCGGTTTAACTGCCGGACCGTTTCAAGAACATCCCGGCGGCCGGCCGGATCAAGCATGGCCGTCGGCTCGTCCATCAGAATACACTGCGGCTCCATAGCCAGCACGCCGGCGATAGCCACCCTCTGCTTTTCCCCGCCGGAAAGCAGGTGCGGCGGCTGTTTCATCAGCCGCTCCAGGCCGAGCAAACCGGCTGTTTCCGCCACCTTCCGCCGAATTTCCGCCGGCGGCAGGGCCAGGTTTTCCAGGCCGAAAGCGATGTCTTCTTCCACCGTGGTCGCTACCAGCTGGTTATCGGGGTTCTGGAAGATCATGCCGCACCGGCGGCGTATCAGGGAAAGTTTATCTTCGTCGGTGGTGGGCACACCGCCGACCAGCACTTCACCACAGGATGGAGTCAGCAGTGCATTAAACAATTTTAACAGTGTGGTTTTCCCGGAACCGTTAGGCCCTACCAGGGACAGGTATTCTCCCCGGTGCACAACCAGGTCGATCCCCGCCAGGGCGGGATATGAGATCTCACCATCACCCGGATAGGCGTAATGAACCGCTTTTGCCTCGACAATAATCTCTGAATAGCTTTTCATCGGTTCCTTACTCGGACACAAGTTCCAGCACAACCATAACGGTCCCGTCTCCACGGCGCGGGCCTTTCTGGATAATCCGGGTATAACCGCCCTCCCGGCCTTCCATTTTTGGGCCGATCTTCTCAAAAAGTTTGGTCACCACGTCTTCATCCAGTAAAAAAGCCATGGCCTGGCGGCGGGCATGTAAATCTCCGCGCTTGGCCAGGGTAATCATTTTTTCGGCAAGCGGGCGAACTGCAGCCGCCCTGGCTGCAGTGGTCTCTATTTTCTCTTGCCTTAAAAATGAAGTGACCAGGCTGCGCAGCAGGGCCCGCCTGGGTCCGCTTTTTCGACTCAGCTTCTGATATGCCATGCTCTATTTCCTCCTTGAAAGCTTGCTTCGAAAGGTTTCTTCGAAGACTTACTCTCCGCTTTTGGTGAAGCCGAAGCCAAGCTCCTGCAGCTTCTGCTCCACTTCTTCCAGTGATTTTTTGCCCAGGTTGCGGACTTTCATCATTTCTTCGTCGGTTTTGCGCACCAGTTCTCCGACCGTATTAATGCCGGCCCGCTTAAGGCAGTTGTAAGAACGCACGGAGAGATCAAGCTCTTCGATAGTCATCGAAAGGACCCGCTCCATATCTTCTTCCCTGCGGTCGGAAGTAATTTCAACATCGGCCACCTGCTCGGTGAGGTTGATGAACTGGTCGATATGGGTGCTGAGAACCTTGGCCGCCAGGCTTACCGCTTCGTCGGGACGGATGCTTCCGTCGGTCCAGACTTCCAGGGTTAACTTGTCGTAGTCGGTTACCTGCCCGACCCTGGTGTTTTCAACCTGGTAGTTCACCTTGCGGATCGGTGAAAACATCGAATCCACCGGGATCACCCCGATCGGCTGCTGCGGCTGTTTATTGCGTTCTGCCGGCACGTAACCGCGCCCGTTAACGGCGGTCATTTCCCCGTAAATCCTGGCGTTTTCCTCCAGGGTGCAGATGTAATGTTCAGGGTTTAAAATCTCGACCTCGGAAGGGGCTTTAATATCTTTTGCCCTTACTGCACCGGGCTGGTCGGTATCGATAATCAAAGTTTGCGGTTCATTGGAATGTATTTTTAACGATACAGCCTTCAGGTTGAGAATAATTTCGATCGTGTCTTCCAGCACCCCGGGCAGGTTGGAAAACTCGTGCAAAGCCCCGTCAAATTTTACACTGGTAATCGCCGCTCCGGGCAGTGATGACAGCAGTATTCTGCGCAGGGCATTGCCCAGGGTAGTTCCGTAGCCCCTTTCTAAAGGTTCCACTACGAAACGGCCGTAATTGGCCTGCTCGTCTTTTTTCTCATACTCAATTTTCGGCTTCTCAATTTCAATCATAGCTTCTCCTTATACCCTCCTTGCTTAATATGTTGAGGGCTGACTGATCAATTAGCGGGAGTAAAGCTCCACAATAAGGTGCTCAGTAACCGGCGAATCGATTTCGTCGCGCTGCGGAATCCTCAAAATTTTTCCTGTCATTTTCTCACGATCCACTTCCAGCCATTCAGGTGTGCCCTGTTGTTCTCTTGCTTCAAAAATCTCCTTAAACACCGGTTTGTCTTTTCTGTTCTCCCGGACGGCGATTTCGTCGCCGACCCTGGTCAGGTAGGAAGGGATATCCACTTTACGCCCGTTAACCTCAAAATGACCGTGGTTGATCAGCTGCCGCGCTTCGGCACGGGACCTGGCCAACCCCAGGCGATAAACAACATTGTCCAGCCGGCTCTCGAGGAGCTGCAGCAGTAACTCGCCGGTAACTCCCTTACGGCGATCCGCTTCCCTGACGTAGCGGCGGAACTGTTTCTCCATCACGCCGTAAATCCGGCGGGCTTTTTGCTTTTCGCGCAGCTGAATGCCAAATTCCGAGAATTTTTGCCGGGCCTGCCCGTGCTCTCCCGGCGGGTAAGCATGGCGGACAACGCCACATTTATCCGAAAAACAGCGATCTCCTTTTAAATAAAGCTT
>PUNU01000129.1 GCA_003551865.1 Syntrophomonadaceae bacterium | reverse complement strand
CTCGGGCCGGCTCCTGTTTACAGTGACGGGATCGCACCGGATTTACACCGGTTTCCCTATTCACCCTCAAGGGGCACCTGAATACTTTTATGAAGTTTTAAACATCGTAACACGGGTCAAAGTATTTGTCCAGCCGACTGTGAGCACATTTTTTTTCAGGCAGCAGGGCCGGCATTTTTGCCTTACTATATTTCCTCCAGCACCTGCAAAAAGACCGGAACAAGCTCGGGATCAAACTGGGAGCCGGCGTTGGCTTTCAGCTCTGCAACCGCTTCTTCTTTAGTTTTTAGCTCATTATAAAGCCGTTTGGAGGTCATGGCATCATAAGCATCGGCAATCGCCAGGATTCGGCATAATAAAGGAATTTCTTTCTTTTTTAAACCCAGCGGGTAACCCCGGCCGTCCCAGCGTTCGCGGTGCTTCAGTATCAAGTCAGCCACCGAGGCCAGGTCAGGCGATAACAGGGCAATGCGGTATCCCCTCTTGGGGTGTTCGCGCATAATATTCCACTCGTCACTGCTGAGCGGGCCCGGCTTAAACAGAACATGGTCGGGGATGCCAACTTTGCCAAGATCATGAACCTGGGCTAAAAGGGCCAGGTTTGATAACTGATCTACACTCAGATTAATTTTTTCTCCCACCGTCCTGCACAAATTTTCCAGCCTCAGCACGTGGCCTTCCATGATGTAATCTCTGTCTGACAACACCGTCATCAGGCCCTGGACAACCTCCGCCCTGCCGCTGCCGCTGTGTTTGAGCTTTTCTTTATACATCTTGCTGTCAGCCAGCTTAAAGAGACCTCTTAAGCGAAAATCACTCTCTTCACTGGTAGCCGCGCCAATAGAAAGGCTTAACGGCAAATCCCTGTTATTCCTGTTGTAATAACCAATATTATTCTTAATCCTTTTGACTACACTTTCGCCGACCTCATGGTCGGTCTGGGGAAGTATTGCTGAAAACTCGTCTCCTCCCGTCCGGGCCAGGATATCAGACCGGCGCATCGAGTTCTTCAGCACCCCGGCACAGCGCTTTAAAATTAGATCCCCGGCGTCATGGCCCATAGTATCGTTGATCAGCTTCAAGCCGTCCACATCGGCTGTAATAATGGTAATTGGATGATAACGGCTGCCGTCCAAACGTTCCAGTTCGGCTTCAAAAAAGAAACGATTGTAAAGACCGGTAAGCTGATCGTGCAGGCTGAGGTATTCAAGGCGCTTTTCATTCTCAATCCGTTCGGTAACATCTCTGCCAATGCCCTTAAACCCTTTCACAACTCCGTCTTTGTCCCGGAGCAAAGATATCGAGAGCTCCATATAGCCCGGGGAACCGTCCTTTCGGATCATTTCCCGGATTAGTCCCTTTGCAGGTTTTCCTGATAAAAAAACTTGATTAAAAGATTTGTAAACTGCGTCGGGCTCCTTATACAGCTGTTTGTAACTAAGCCCCTTCAGCTCACCCGTCTTATAGCCCAATATCCGGCAGGCAGCCTCGTTACAAAAAGTAATTTTACCGGTAAGGTCCGCTTCGTAATAGCCCTCCTCCATGGTGTTCAATATTTCACGGTAGCGTCGCTCTGATTCTTTTAGGGCCCCTTCGGTCTCATTCTTAACTATCGCCCCGCTGATGATCTCCGCCACCACTTTAAGGAGATTGATCTGTTCCTCGCTCCAGCTTTTCTTTTCCTTGACCCCGTCAAAGCCAAAGTAGCCAAAGACTTTTCCTTCTTTTATCAAGGGAATGGTCAAAAAAGAGGTGATATCCTCAGCCCGGAACTCTTTTTTATCACTTTCCATTGCTGCCGGCAGTGCTTCCACATCATAAACCTGGACATGGTTGCCGGCCAGGCACTGCTCTACCCACCAGCGGTTCCTGTCAACCGCATAGTTCTGATTTCTTTCTCTATGCGAGGTAATCCCGGGGGCACACCACTCATGAGTGTTGCTCATGCTGCGGTAATCATCGTCAAAACGGAATAGATAACTGCGGTCGGCCTGGAAAAACTTGCCGCTCATTTCGAGAGCGCCGGAAATGGCCTCGTCGATACCCCCCATGGAGGTATCGACAAAAGATGACGAAATCTCGGCGACCATCTTTTCAAACTTGATCTGGTACTGGAGGGCAGTCTCCATCATCTTGCGGTCGGTAACTTCACGAACAATGGAGGTCACTTCATTGGGCCCGGTCGGCACGAGGCGCGCCTCAAAGTAGCGCTGCTGTTTCTCAGCAAAATAGTCATATTCGACGACCTGGATTTCGCCCGTGGAGGCGGCCTTCCTGATCCCTTCCATCAGCGGCCCGGCCACTGCCGGTTCCAAAACTTCTTCCACCCTGCTGCCGATCAAGCTCCCGGAGCGGTAAAACCTGAGCCCCTTTGCCATCAAGAGGTTGTCGCTTTTAATCTCAACATCAAGGTAAACGCCGTCGACGCTGTAGCGGAAGAGCATATCCGGCACAGCTTCCACCAGTGACCGGTGCCTTTTCTCGCTTTGCTTAAGCATTTCATCGGCTTTTTCCTCTTTTCTTTCCTGTAGCTCGCCGTTTACAATAGAGGAATCAATCGAGAGGAAGTTTAAAGTGGAAAGAGGCTTTACCGTCCGCTGTTTCTCGCTGTTGAGTTCCTTTATCCCGTCTGCCTCTGATTCTTGCCGCAGCTGTTGTTTATCCGAAAAACCGTCCCACTCATTATGAGCCATCTTCAGTACCCCCAGTAGCAAAAAACTTAATCGCCCTCAATGTAACTGCAGATACTTTTTCTTAGATGACCGGTAAAGATACGCTGATTCTGCCAGTTTAATTTACAACAGGGCAAATCTGCAAAAAAGTTTTCACGCCGCCTTAAGATTTCCCGTCCAGGATGTTTTTGCCGATGTGTTTTTGCTGGACGGTTTTTTCAAGGGGGGTGTAGTAATTAAAGATATAGCCCCCCGATTTAAACTCGTCCCCACTGTGCAATTCCTTGCGGGTCAGGACCTTGCCGGCAGTTTCGAGCACCCCGGGTGGTGTGCACTCGACAATGGTTTCCACAGTCACCCTGCGGCTGAGCAGGGCTTTCCAGCCCCGCCAAAACCTGGCACTCTTTGGGTTCAAGCGGTTGCTGATTACCATTCTATAGCTGTAGTCATCGTTGTCAATGGAATAATCCGCCCCGTGATCCAGGGAGTCGAACGATATAACCACTTGCTGCCCGGCAAATTCTTTTAAGTCAAGCTCTACAGGCTCGCCGGAGCCGGCCCCCGGTTTTTCATGGGCGTCCGAGCGGTAGAGCAAAATACCCTTCACCTCGAGCCGGGGCTCCAGGTAGTAGCGGTTGAGCAGACCGCCGCCCCCGAACAGGGTTATCCCCAAAAACAACCCCGCAAAAATGATAATTCCCGCCCCCGACAGAAAGCCGGCGTAGCGGACCCGAAAAGCCTGCAGTGTGCTGAGGATCTCGACCTCGTAGCTGATTTCCCCGGGCTCAAGCACCGCCAGATCATCTTCGAGGCGGATTTCGAGCTGAGAGGCCAGCTCTCCGAGATCGGCATTATCATCGACTGCGGCCCTGAGCCGGACCTCCCGCTCCTCACCCGCAGGCAGGCTGACCCGGTCCTGGAGCAGTTCCAGCTGGGGGTTGTTGGTAGAAAAACGCAAAGTCTGGCTGAAGGGCGAATTGCTGGAAAGCTTAAGAGGTATATCAAAGCTGTCCCCGGCTCTAGCCCAGAGGTGCTTATCAGCCAGGCCGACGGCAACCGAGCCCGCCTCGGCCACGCTGAAACCAAAACTTCTCCGGAGGACGAAATCATCGCCCCTGTATACACCCCTGACGGTCATCAGCGCTTCGCCCGTGCCCTCCCGGTCGAAAACGATGCGGTTTGACCAGATCCCGTCTCCCTGCCGGGTGTTGCCGTGCTCGGGGCTGCCGCTGTCGAACAGCTCGCCCTCGACCACGGCCCCATCGCGGTAGTTTAGTGCAAATTCAAAGCTTGCCACCTGCAGGTGGGTCCCTTCCTGCATCCGCGTGCCGCGGGACTCCAGGGAAGCGGCCACGATCATTTCCTCGCCCAGCCGGAAGCCCTCTTCCCCCGGCCAGAAGTCGGTGCTGATTCCCGGCAGGTCCAGGACCCTGATTTCGGCCGAATCGCTCAAGATCGTCCGGCCGTCCAGGACCAGGTGCCACTTTAACTCGTAGTCGCCGGTGCGGTACGTATATTCATATTGGCCCCGGAAACTTTTGCCTTCCCGCTCCATATCCACTTCCAGGGGGCTGGTTTCATCGGGGCCGGTAACCTCCATCACCAGCTGGAAATCATCGTCTTCATATTTTTCCCTTGTGATCAGCTCGACCCTGATATCCAGCGGTTCGCCCACCGGGTAGTGGGCCCCTTGATCCGGCTCCATCAGCAGGGCCTCCAGGTAAAGGTCGGCATTGCCCAGGACCCGCACTTCTCCGCTGCCGGCTACTTCCACCGTCCACCGGCCGAAATGTTCCGGCTTTGGCCTGGACAGGATCACCAGCTTATAGTTATCCCGCCCCCCGATTAAGAGCTCATCAATGGCTCCCGCCGCCTCGCCGCCGGGGGATTCCACATTGATGCTCATAGCGGCCTCGTCGGCCTCCGCGGAGCTTACCAGGACCAGGTTGGCCTGGCGCACGGCCTCATCGACGTTAAAAGTAAAAGTTTGCCTGCCTTCGTCCTGCAAATCGATGTTTTGATCGAGAAAACCGCGCCGCTCTTTTAAAATTTCCAGGGCTTCATAAAAGGTAACCAGCAGG
>PUNU01000199.1 GCA_003551865.1 Syntrophomonadaceae bacterium | reverse complement strand
TTCTTCCAGGGCTTTAACCCTTACACTGACCGAAGGCTGGCTGATAAACATTTTCTCGCCGGCCTCGGAAAAACTTTTCAACGAAGCTACATTTAAAAAAGCCCGGAGCTGCTCGAAGTCCATTTTTTCCTCCTCACTAATCTTTACGTCTTCGCTTTTAACCGGCGGCCATAAACCGGGTGGTTGTGCAAAGACGAACCTGGATACCGCCTTCCATTTAACTTCCCTGCTTATAGATTATACGTTTAACTTGGCAATTCGTCTATGCAGGGCAATTACAATTTTATACCGGCGGTGCCAATCCGAAGCTGTTTGGTTGATTTACCTGGCTAATAAGCTCCAGCCGCACTATTATGAATCAATATTTTATAAGTCCCGGGCTCTTCTATATAATAATGATGGTGTTTATAAATATAAACAAACCGGTTTGACAAAGCCGATTTATAAGATAAAATACTTGATAAACATCGACGAATAGCCCAGTACTACAGCGCAACTTTAGCCTGCATCATTGCCCGCTATGCCATAGGGGACGGTTCCATCGTCTTCCATAATAGAAGCCAGAGGTCAGAACCCGGATTTGTAGGAACGTTCGAACCGTCCCCATGGTACCGCTAATTCCCGGATATTGCGCTGTAGTACTAGTACAGGAAGGATTTTATGGCCGCCAGCTGTTACATCACATTTCCAACCATCTACAATGCCATCAGGGCCGAAAAACTGCTTGAAAAGCAGGCCTATCCTTTTAAGATGGTCCCGGTCCCGCGCAGTATCAGTTCAAGCTGCGGTACCGCCCTGCGCTGTGACTGCCGGGACCTCGCTTCGGTTAGAAACATTTTAGTGCAAAACGAGCTTGAGCTGGAAGGTTTCTATAAGCTTGACGAAACGGGGCTTAAAAAGCCCCGCATAGAGGAGTTATTTTTTGATGAATAAAGCGGAAACACCTGCTAGCAGGGATTTGAACCTGTATTTTGACAACGCCGCCACCTCTTGGCCCAAACCGGAAACAGTCTACAGGTCTGCGGAAAAGCAAATGCGCGAGGGCTTCGGCAATCCGGGACGATCCGGGCATACCCGCACCCTCGAAGCCGACCGCCTCGTCTACGCCGCCAGGGAAGCGGCAGCCCGTCTGTTCAATGCCCCAGACCCGGCCAGAATTATATTTGCTCTTAATGCAACGGATGCTTTAAACATTGCCCTAAAAGGAATGCTGGAACCGGGTGACCATGTCCTTTATACTGCCATGGATCATAATTCGGTCCTGCGCCCGCTGGGTCGCCTTAAACGAGACGGCCTGATAACGACAACCATGATCCACTGCTCGGAAGAGGGCTATCCCGACCTGGACTTTCTTGAAAGCGCTTACCGGCCGGAAACCAGGCTGCTGGTGATCAACCATGCTTCCAACGTAACCGGGTCGATTGCCCCACTAAAAGAAATGATCGCCTCCGCTCACCGCCGGGGAGTGCCTGTGCTTGTCGATGCCGCCCAAACAGCGGGATCGCTGGCCGTTGATCTCCAGGGAGATGATATCGACCTGCTGGTTTTTACCGGACATAAAAGCCTGCTCGGGCCTACCGGCACCGGCGGGCTCTATGTTAAAGCCGGGCTCGATTTAAAGCCCCTGCGCGAGGGAGGCACCGGCAGTCAGTCTGAACTGGATGTCCACCCGGAAAATATGCCGGAGAGACTCGAAGCGGGCACTTTAAACAGCGCCGGCCTGGCCGGTTTGCTGGAAGGAATTAACTTTATCCGGCAAACCGGTATCGACATCATCAGGGAACACGAAATGGGGATTCGCTCTTACCTCTACAGCGCACTTTCTGCCGTGCCAAGGGTCACTCTTTACGGGCCGTCTGAAGCCGGACTTAGCTCGAGTATAGTCTCTTTTACTATTGAAAATACCGACAGCGGCGATATCGGCTATATCCTGGAAAGCAGTTATGGCATTTTGAGCCGAACCGGCCTGCACTGCGCGCCGCTGGCCCATAAGGCAATCGGCACTTTTCCCGAAGGCACCGTTCGCTTGAGCCCCGGCTGCTTTACCGGTTATGACGATATTGATTACCTGGTTAAGGCGATCAAAGAAATTGCCGCGCTTGCTCGATAAATAAAGCCTTTGCTACCTGAGCGGCACCGGAGAAAAGATAACCCTATGGGTTGGAGCAAATAATTGCCATTAAATAATATCTGAAATTTTAATTAACTAACGTGTCCCGAAATTATTGGAGGTAGGGAAGATGAAAACAATCGACTGCCGCGGTCTGAACTGCCCGGAACCTGTTCTTAGGACCAAAAACGCCCTGGAAAATTACACTGCTGGCAAACTAAAAATAATTGTTGACAACCAGGTAGCCAGGGATAATGTGATGCGATTTTTGCGCAGTAAAAACCTGCAGCCCGAAAGCCATGAAAGCGGGGGCAGTTATCAAATCTCTGCCGATCCCGGTGCAATACAGGCGGAAAAGGATGCTCCTTTTGAAAAGGAAGCGGCTTCATCCAAAAAGCAGGAGTTTTCAAGCCGGCCGGTATTATTTATCTCCACCGATCAACTCGGGAAGGGGAGCAGTGAACTGGGCCGTCTGTTGATAAGAAATTTTATATATACCTTGACCAGGCGGGATGAAATGCCCGGTGCCGTCGTCTTCATGAATGCAGGTGTTAAACTCAGTATTGCCGGGTCACCGGCCCTGGAAGAGCTTAGAGAACTGGAAAATAACGGGGTTGAAATCCTGGTCTGCGGCACCTGTCTCGATTATTATGACCTAACAGATCAGCACCTGGTCGGCCAGGTCAGCAACATGTATGACATTGCCGACCTGCTGATGGATTCTGAGCGGGTAGTTACAATCTAGCTGTTCCAGCTGGTTTAGATGTTCAACCAGGCAGGAAAACGACCAAGAAAATCCCTACCTAAAATAAAAGCGACGTTTCACCGCCATGTTAACGCTATACGGGACGCGCTCCATAGAAAAGCCCGGCTTATAGAAAAGCCGGGCTTTTTCACTTGCTTCAGATACATTCGGCTTAACCGGCAAAGGTGTCAATTAAACCAAAAATCAGAACAACAATAATCGCCAGTGGAACAATGTACTTGATCAAAAATCCATACCAGTCACCGATACGGATTTTACCCGGCGGATCATTGGCAAATTCCTGGGCTCTCTTGGCCTGCCAGACATAACCGACAAAGATTGCCGTCAGCAAACCTCCGATCGGTAAGAACAGGGCGTTGGCAAACCAGTCATAGGTATCCAGGAGGTCCATCCCGATAAAGGTCACGTCACCAAGGACATTGTAACCCAGGGATGTGGGGATACCAACCAGGAAGATGATTATCCCCATTAGGACAGAAGCTTTAGCCCTTGTCCAACCCTTTTCATCGATCAGCCAGGCTGTAACCACCTCGAGCAGGGAAATAGCCGAGGTCAAAGCGGCAATCGAGAGAAGCACGAAGAACAGGAAGCCGAAGAAGCTTCCGGCGGGCAGTTCGGCAAACACTGCCGGCAAAGTAATGAAAGTCAGGCCGGGGCCTGCTCCCGGTTCCAGTCCGAGGGCAAAAACTGCCGGGAAGATAGCAAATCCGGCAACAATAGCGATACCGGTATCAAGGCCGACAACCCAGCCCCCGTTGTCACCGATAGTAGTATCTTTGCTCAGGTAACTGCCGTAGGTGAGTATCGCTCCCATACCAAGGCTCAAAGTAAAGAAGCTCTGGGCGATGGCGTCCAGGAAGGTCCGGCCGGTAACTTCACCGAAATCAGGGCTCAGGTAAAACTCCAGTCCGGCCCCGGCCCCGGGCAGGGTCACGGCCCTGATCACCAGGACTAGGAGAAGGATAAAGAGTACCGGCATCAGGATTTTCACCCAGCGCTGAATTCCTCTAACTACACCGCCGGCAATAATTCCAACTGTTAACCCCATAAACACCAGGTGCCAGATTATCGGGGTGATAATGTTGGGACCTTCTCCGATATCGACGCCGATCGTGGTATAAAAAAGTTCGGCAAAATCCATATCGGGAGTAAATCCGGCTATGGACCTGAAGATGTAAGCCAGGGACCAGCCGGCCACTACAGAATAGTACGATAAAATAACAAAACCGGTAAATACACCTAAAGCACCGACCAGCCACCACGGGGTGTTCGGTGCCATCGCCTTAAAGGCCCCTACAGGGTTCCTCTGGGTTTTTTTACCCAGGCTCATTTCCGTGATCATCATCGGATAGCCGATTATGATGATTGTTATTAAGTAAATAATTAAGAATGCTGCTCCACCGTTCATACCGGTAATGAAAGGAAATCTCCAGATATTTCCCAGTCCAACGGCCGAGCCTGCAGCGGCAAGAATAAAACCAAGCCTAGTAGTCCAGTGTTCACGTTGTCCGATCATTTAGAAACCTCCCATCAATCATTTTTAGTTTCTACCCAAAATTCCTGTTTCCACTTTACCTCTTTTCCGATCCCTCCTTAAAAATAATAGTAACTCACTATAAGATAGGTATTTTCTACATGTTCTTGAAAATACCTTTTTTTATAATTAAAAATATTTAATGCACCAAGAACATTTATTAACTCCCGGTTAAAACGCTGTAGGCAATATACACATTACCCGCTTGGATAATACTGCAATCTGACATGATGATATTAAATTATATGCTTAAAATACAACATATGTCAACTGAATTTATGATTTTTTGGAAAATACTACATTATTAATAAAATGAAATAGGGAGAGAGTCGGGGTGAGGGGCTTTTATCCGGGAGGATTTTTTTGTTTAAGGAACTGTCCGTCAAACGGCATCATGCTTGTAAGGCACTTCTTAAAAGTTTCTTTCTTCACGGCTCTGTACACAGGCCGGCCTCCCATTTGTTCGAAGGGAGGCCTTGAAAATAA
>PUNU01000138.1 GCA_003551865.1 Syntrophomonadaceae bacterium | reverse complement strand
TTCCGGCGTGAAGCAGATTACCAACCAGGAACTGCTTGCCCTGGATTGCGATATATTGATCCCGGCGGCCATGGAAAACCAGATTACCGGAAAAAACGCGGCCGATGTTAAAGCGAAAATTATAGTTGAAGGCGCCAATGGGCCGACGACTCCGGAGGCGGATCAAATCCTCAAAGAAAACGATGTCCTGGTAGTCCCCGATGTCATGGCAAACAGCGGTGGTGTTACGGTTTCCTACTTTGAGTGGGTGCAGAACAATTATGGTTTTCGCTGGGATTTTGCCACTGTTGACAACCGCCTGCAGGAAAAAATGCGTGAAGCTTTTAACAGTGTCTACGGTTTTTACTGTGATGAATGCGTCGGTTCGGACATGCGGACCGGGGCCTACATGTATGCCATTAAGCGTTTGGCCGAGGCGATGCAGTACCGGGGCTGGCTGCACAACGGTCTATACAAGTAAAAAGAGCTGAATTTTTGCAAATATTAAAGTTTAATCGAACTGGTTGGAGCTTTACGGAGCAGGGGAGCTCTTAAGCCTTCCCCTGCTCTTACCAGGTGCTTGCTAATTTTGTTAAGAAGCTATAACTTAAAGATAAAGATTTTTTAATATTTTTTATGAGTTGAACTGGACATTTAAATTAGTTTTTTGTTGCTTTCGGTAGTCTAAAGTATACAATTGTGGTAACATAATATTAGAGTCGTACAAGGGAGGAGATCAATTCTTGGCGCGGGCTAAAATCAATAGTGTTTCTGCTTCTGCTGATCTTTTAATCAACCAGGAATGGTGCAAAGGATGCGGCATATGCATAGCTTTCTGTCCCAAGGGGGCTCTTTTTTTGGGCAATAACGGGAAGGCAGAGAAAGATATGGAAAAATGTACCGCCTGCGGAGTTTGCGAGACCTTTTGCCCCGATTTTGCCATAGCCCTGGTTAAGAGGAGGCTTTCTGTAAATGCCGGAGACAAAACCGGTTTTGATGCAGGGAAATGAAGCCTGTGCTGAAGGAGCAATCAGTGCAGGTGTTCGTTTTTATGCCGGCTATCCTATTACACCTTCCACCGAAGTAGCGGAAAGAATGGCGGCAAAGCTGCCGGAGATAGGCGGCATTTTTATTCAAATGGAAGATGAGATTGCCAGTATGGCTGCAATTATCGGTGCATCCATCGGAGGGACCCGCGCCCTTACCGCTACCAGTGGCCCGGGTTTTTCTTTGAAACAGGAAAACCTTGGTTATGCAATTATGGCCGAGATACCCTGCGTGGTGGTCAATGTTCAGCGCATGGGGCCAAGCACCGGTGTGCCGACGGCTCCGGCGCAGGGTGATATAATGCAGGCTCGCTGGGGCACACACGGCGATCACCCGATTATTGCTTTTTCTCCATCTTCTGTCTATGAAACATATTATCTTACCATAGCCGCTGTTAACTTAAGCCAGAAACTAAGGCAGCCAATTGTCCTGCTTTTGGACGAAGTAATCGGGCACATGAGGGAAAAAGTATTAATTCCTGAAGCGGGCAAACTGATGGTGGAAAAATCCAGCGATAAGAAGATCCCTTCCGATTATAAACCATATGACGACAAAGGGCTTACCCCCCTGGTGCCGTTTGGATTTGGCCATTATTATCACGTTACCGGACTTTTCCATGATCAGTATGGTTTTCCCACCAATGATCCGCCCCAGGTGGAAAGGTCCCTTGACCGTATACATGATAAACTGGAGAAGTACCGGGATGAAATTGTTTTAACCAATTATATCGGCCATAAAGAACCCCGGGTGGCAATAATCACCTACGGTTGTACTGTTCGCTCAGCCCGGGCAGTGGTTAAAAAAGCTTACTGGCAGAACCGCCAGCCGATCGGGCTGTTAAGCCTGCAGACAATCTGGCCTTTCCCGGACAAAGAGATAGAGGCGCTGGCCAAACAGGCCGATGTGCTGATAGTCCCGGAAATGAACATGGGTCAAATTGTCGGTGAGGTTGAGCGTTACGCACGGGGCCGTGCCCGGGTGATTCCTCTTAACCGTTATGATGGAGAAATGATTACCCCGGAACAAATATCCGAGCTGATGGGGAGGTGGCTGTCATAGAACAGGTAACCAAAGATTTTTTAAGGACGAAAAAACTGCCGCATATCTGGTGCCCCGGCTGCGGGAACGGCATAGTTACCGCGGCCCTGGTAAGAGCAATTGAGAGAGCTGATTTTGATCAGCGGGATGTGGTTATCGTTTCCGGAATAGGGTGTTCATCGCGTGCGGCGGGTTATCTTAATTTTAATACCCTGCATACAACCCACGGGCGGGCGCTGGCTTTTGCCACCGGATTAAAAATGACCCGGCCCGAGCTGAAGCTTTTTGTAATCATGGGCGACGGAGACAGCAGTGCCATAGGCGGCAACCATTTAATTCATTCTGCCAGGAGAAATATCGACTTAAATGCTTTAATAGTTAACAACCATATCTACGGGATGACCGGCGGGCAGCACTCCCCCTTAACGCCGAGCGGCAAAAAAGCGACCACTGCACCCCGGGGGACGCTTGAACGCTCGTTTGATATCCTTGAATTGTGTCGGGGGGCCGGAGCAACCTTTGGAGCAAAGGCTACCGCCGCTCAACCACGTCAACTTGAACAACTGATAATGCGGGCTGCCAATCATAAAGGTTTTTCGGTGGTTGAGGCGCTGTCACCTTGCCCGATAGCTTACGGCCGGCGCAACAAACTGGGCGGACCGGTGGATATGCTCCGGGATCTGAAAGAGAACAGTATTTCCATTGAGCGTGCTTCCAAGATGGAAGAGTCGGAGCTCGAAGGAAAAACACTGACCGGTGTGCTGTATGAAAGCGAAGAACCTGAGTTTGCCGAGGAATATCAGCGTTTCATCAAGAGTTTATAAATGCCGATAAGCGGAGGGGTTTATTTTGGGTAACAGGCAGGAAGTATTGTTGACCGGGGCCGGAGGCCAGGGTCTGATCCTCGCATCGATCGTGCTTGCCCGGGCGGCGGTTGATGACAACAAGAACGTGGTCCAGACTCAGTCTTACGGGCCGGAAGCCCGCGGCGGAGCGAGTATGGCCGGAGTAATTATCGATGTGGATGCGATTGAATTTCCAAAAGTAACCGAACCCACGGTGTTGTTGTGCATGAACCAGGCTTCTTTTAACAAGTACCTGCCCAGGATCAAGCCCGGCTGTATTGTTATCGTCGATTCCACCTTTGTCAGCGGCCCTTTTAAGGAAGAGTACCAGGTGCAGTCTTACCCGATTACAAGCACGGCCAGGGAAGTATTGAAAAAAGAAGTTGTGGCCAACATGATGGCCCTGGGTGTGGTTAATGCTGCGGCAAACCTGGTCGACCGCGAAATATTTAAGGAAAGCATTTTTGAACTGGCGCCGAAAGGCAGCGGCGAGCTCAACCAGCAGGCCTTTGATTTGGGTTACCGCCTGTATGAGCGGGGCTCGGGGCAGGATGCCGACATTTCTATTCAAACCCCTCAATAAACGGTTATCCTTAAGTTTCTGCCGGTTAACTGCGGCAGTAACGCTTGGTTAACCTGTATCACTTGTGGTGACACCTTTTTAGGGTCATTTTTTTATGTCACGGGGTTTAAACATATTTTAAGCTGCCGTGGTTGGAATTAAGCCGGCCGCCGGCTAAATTATTGTTACAGGATTGACTTTCACCGGTTGAAATAATACTATTTATAAAACTGCCCGGTATAGTATTTAGCGGCCTGCTTTATTGCATAAACTTATAGTTATGGTAAGATCGCTTATATACAGCAACCTTAATTTAGATTACTTCATTAAGAGGTGACTATATGTCTGCAACCACCTTGCCGCCTGTATATGATCCGGATCAAGTGGAAATGAAGAGATACCGGTTTTGGCTTGATGGAAAATATTTTCAGGCGAGGCGAGATCCGAATAAATCCCCGTTTACCATAGTTATTCCTCCACCAAATGTTACCGGTTCTTTGCATATGGGTCATGCCCTGAACAATACAGTTCAGGATGTTCTGATCCGCTGGCGCCGGATGCAGGGATTCGACACACTCTGGCTGCCAGGATGTGACCATGCCGGTATTGCCACTCAGAATGTTGTTGAGAAGCACCTGGCTGAAGAAGGAGTGGACAGCCGTGAGCTGGGCCGTGAGGCTTTCCTTGAGAAGGTTTGGGCCTGGAAAGATACTTACCAGGAGCGTATCACCAGGCAGCTATACCGGCTTGGCTGTTCCTGTGACTGGTCACGGGAGCGTTTTACCATGGATGAAGGGTGTTCAAGGGCAGTGCGCAGGGTGTTTGTCGATCTTTACCGCCGCGGCCTGATTTACCGGGGCGATTACATGATTAACTGGTGCCCACGCTGTCATACCGCCCTGTCCGATATCGAAGTGGAGCATGAAAACGAGGAATCGACGATAACCCATATCCGCTACCCATTGAAGGACGGGGAGGACTCCATTATTGTTGCCACCACCCGCCCGGAAACGATGCTCGGTGACAGCGGAGTGGCTGTTCATCCGGAAGACGAGCGCTACAAGGGTCTGGTGGGCAAAAAGGTGATTTTGCCCCTGCTTGAACGGGAAATACCGGTCGTTGCCGATGATTATGTCGACCCGGAGTTTGGCAGCGGGGCGGTTAAAGTAACCCCCGGCCATGATCCCAATGACTTTGCCATCGGCCAACGCCATGGTCTTGAAGTAATCAAAATTATCGATGAAGATGCGAAGATGACTGCTGCTGCCGGCCCCTATCAGGGGCTTAACCGCTACGATTGCCGTGAACAGGTGGTAAAGGACCTAAAAGCGCTCGGCCTGGTGGAAAAAGTGGAGAATTACGAACATGCTATAGGCCGCTGCCAGCGCTGCAGCACTGCCGTGGAGCCGCTTATTTCAAGGCAGTGGTTTGTTAAGATGA
>PUNU01000159.1 GCA_003551865.1 Syntrophomonadaceae bacterium | reverse complement strand
TGGACAACCGGGCACTCGTTACGGCACATGTTCGGGCAGAGTGTGCAGTTGAGCAGCTGCTCCATGTTTACTTCCGCCATTTCTGCACCTCCCCGAGGCCCAGTTTGCCCGGGTTCATTATCCCGTGCGGGTCGAGGGCGTTTTTAATCCGCCGCATAACGTCCAGGCCGGCGCCGTGCTCATCGGCCATGTACAGCCCGCGGTGCAGCCCAACCCCGTGATGGTGAGAAAAAGCGGCATTTTCTTTCATGCAGGCCTCCATGGCGGCCCGCCACAGTTTTTTATAGTAGGTAATTTTATCTTCACCGGGAAAGCCGACCGTGGTCACATAAAGCGCCGCCCCTTCGGGGTAAACATGCGAATAGTGGCCCGAGGCGAGCATGGTGCCCTCCACCGCCATAAGGGCATCCTGGACGGCCCGGTAGGTGGAGTAAGCGTTATGCCAGTTGGTGCTGACCTCGATCGTATCCAGGACAGCTCCTTTCTGGAACAGGGTTGAAGCCACGCTGATATTAAAACGCCTTTCCAGCCAGTAATCGACATGCTCCGGACCGGCATCTTCTGCCCCCTGCTCTCCGGCATACCGATCAATAACCGCCGCCTCGGCATCGACAATCTGCCCGTTGCCTTCGATCAACAGGACCAGGGCACAGTGCTTGTCCCCAACTTCCGGGAAATGGTGGCCGGTTTCCTGGGCGTCGTAGAGACGTACCACCGCCGGGCGGGTCCCGGCGCGCATAAAGAGGCGGATCGCCTCGAGGCCGTCTTCCAGGCGGTCAAAAATGTAGGTGGCTTTATGGCGCTTTTCCGGAAGAGGCCAGATCCGTAATGTGGCGGAAGTGATAATACCAAAGACGCCTTCCGAGCCGAGAAAAAAATGGTCCGCCCGGGGCCCGGTAGCGGTGCGGGGCACACTGCGCCCGCTGAAGACGGTGCCGTCGGGCAAGACCGCTTCCAGTGATACGGCCATGTCTTCTATCTTGCCGTAGCGCGTGGAAAACTGGCCCGCGGCCCGGCAGGCCAGCCAGCCGCCGACGGAGGAACAGCGCAGGGACTGGGGAAAATGGCCCCCGGTATAGCCGGCCCGGTTCAGCTCTTCTTCGTAAAGAGCCCCGTTCATGCCGCTTTCCACATCAACCATGAGGTTTTCCTCATCCAAATTGCGGATCCGGTTCATTTTCTTGAGGTCAAAGGTGACCCCGCCTTTAAGCGGCACCACCCCGCCAAGAGCGCCCGAGCCCTCGCCGTAAGGGGTAACCGGTATCTTAAGTTTGTCGGCCAAACCCAGCAGGCGGGAGACTTCCATCGTATTCTCGGGCCAGACCACCAGCTGCGGCAGGGCGGGCACCGCCCCTTCCAGCATCCAGATGGTGTTTACCGGCCAGTAGTCGCGGCAGGAAGCAATCAAATCGGCTTCTCTGGCCGAAACGTTCTCCTCTCCGCAGATCCCGGCCGCCTCACGGGCATAGCGATCAATCAAGGCCTGATCGACGCGGCTTTCCTGGATTACGGTCCTTATTGGTTCACTCATCCTGCCACCTCCTGAGGTAATACTATTCAACGATTATTTAGCATTACCTGCTCCCCAAACAGGGCTACTTGGACTAGTTATTAAAAGCGGATGGTTAAGATAGTTGATCACGCGGAAATAATTGAAGGGCGGGATAAATGATGAACGGTTTAAAGCTTTTTAAATTTATGGGCCTGAAAAAAGATTACCGGGCGGCTCTTTAAACCGGTTTAAGTTCTCATTGCCGGTTGAGCAACAAAAACCATCGGGATAAACAGGTATTATGCCGGCCGCCCGGCCTGTAGATTTATTCTTCTTTTTCAGAAGCGCTTAATTCCTCCAGCCTGGCTTCGAGCATTTTGATTTGCTCTTTCAAGGACTCGGCTTCCTGTTTAAGGGCCTCTTTATCTTCAGCGTAAGCCGGATAGCCCCAAAAACCGGGGCGGGCATAACCGCGAAATCCGCGACCGGGCCACGGGTTGGCAAATCCGGGCATCGCATAGCCGGAACAATAACCGGCAGCCCTTCCACTACGCGGTCCCATGCCCATCGGTCCTGTACCGTCTCCACCTGGCATTTAAACTCCCTCCTTTCCTCTGAAACTTCTCCTGTTACCACCACCGGCGGCACAAGCGGCCTCTCCGTCCTCTACCCCAGCCTCGCCCCAAACCAAACCGGGGCCGACCAAAAGGCCGATACCATGGATGCCAAAAAGCCGGCGAAGGCCTTGCCGTCCTGTAGGGATGAATGTAACAGTAGCCGGCACCCCTTCCGGTCAGCGGTCCGGCTCCAAAAGGCCCTGTCCCGTTAAAACCCGGCATATCCGCTCCTCCTTTCTTACCCGCCATCATCTTCAAGAGCCACTTTTTGCAAGTAGGGAGCAAAAGTAAAAGGGTATATATCTACAATTATCATACTCCTGGTTATGGGTATATGTCAATAACTATTTAACTCCAAACCGTAAAACGGCACGGGAAAAACCCGTGCCGCTTGTTGAAATATAAGGCCTTAAAAGCCTATTTTAGAGCCCGTACTGATACAAAAAAATGTTCAACCCCTCAATACACAATCCCTACTCCTTCTATTCTCGAAGCTCTTCAGCGATTCTTTCATAATGCTCCAGGCAATGAGGATTGGCCAGTGCATCTTTATTTAAAACAGGCCTGTCGTGCATTATATTGGTAACCGCACTTTCCACCTTTTTCATATTCAAAGTATAAGGAATTTCAGGCACCTGGAATATCCTGGCCGGAACGTGCCTGGGGGAGGCATTTTCGCGCAGAACCTTCTTGATCTTTTTTTCCACCTCTTCGGTAAAAGCATATCCTTCAGCCGGCTTGACAAATAATATGATTCTCTGGTCACCTTTCCAGTTCTGCGCAACGGCCACACTGTCGGCAACCTCATCCACTTTGTCCACCTGGTTGTAAATCTCCGCCGTGCCGATGCGCACCCCGGAGGGCATCAATACAGCGTCGGACCTGCCAAAAAAGGTAAACCCGCCTGTATCGCTATGCCACGTGACAAAATCGCCGTGCCGCCATACACCGGGATAGATTCTGAAATAAGCGTCCAGGTACTTTTGACCGTCCGGATCGTTCCAAAAATAAAGGGGCATTGAAGGGGAGGCAGCCTCACAGACGAGTTCTCCTTCCCGGTCTGCCACCGGCCTGCCTTTCTCGTCATAAACGTTTACTTTCATGCCGAGGGCGGGGCCCTGCAGCTGGCCGGCATAAACGGGGCTAATCGGATTGCCCGCGCAGAAGCAGCCGTTGATGTCTGTTCCGCCCGAGATGGAGTTAAACCACAGCTCGTTTTTTATCTGCTCATAAACATACTCAAAGCCTTCTGCTGAGAGGACCGAACCGGTTTGCGATATTTCCTTAAGGGCCGACAGGTCGTAGTTTTCACCCGGCCTGTCTTGATTATTTTTTAGGAAATTTATGTAGGTGGCGCTGCAGCCAAATACAGACACCTTCTCATTTTGGATCAGCTCCCACATCGCCCCGCTGTCAGGGTAATTGGGATTGCCGTCATACAAAACCAGGGTATTGCCCACCGCCAGAGAACTTGCCATCCAGTTCCACATCATCCAGCTGCAGGTGGTGATGTAAAAGAGAACATCATCCCGTGTTAAGTTGGTATGCAAAATCAGCTCTTTAAGCTGGTTTATCAGTATTCCACCGGCACCCTGCACCATGCTCTTGGGCTTGCCGGTGGTGCCGGAGGTAAACATTATATAGAGGGGATGATCAAAGGGCAGCTGCTCAAAGTTGATTTCAAGGCCCGCTTGATCCGAGGCAAAATCGCTGTAGTGCTCGGCATATGGGACATCGCTGATGTCTGCCTTATCGCCCATGTATGAGGTGACCACAACCTTTTCAATCGAAGGGGGTTTTTTGGCAATGCCGGCGGCATTGGCCAGCGAATTAAAAAACTTTCCCTTGTAGTAATAGCCATCAACAGTAAACAAAACCTTCGGCTCTATCTGCGAGAGGCGATCAACCGCCGCCTCCTGGCCCAGGTCCGTGGCACATGAAGCCCAGGTGGCGCCAATACTGGCCGAGGCAAGCATAAAAACAATCGTTTCGATCATGTTGGGCATATATGCCGCCACCCTGTCGCCCGGCTCAACACCCATCTCACGCAGTGATTTGGCCAGGCGGGCCACCGCATCATAGAGCTCTGCATAGCTCATTTTGGCTGTTTTCTGGGTTTCTCCCTTAAAAACCAGGGCTGTTTGCTCATCTCTGTACTTGAGCAGATTCTCGGCAAAGTTCAGTTTCGCTCCACCAAACCATTTTGCCCCGGGCATTTTATAAACGTCGTCCACCACATAATCGTAGCCCTTAGAAGCCTTGATGTCGACAAAATCCCAAACTGCAGACCAGAAATCAGGAATTTCGTGCACGGACCACCGGTAGAGATCGCTATAGCTCGAGATCTCCAGGTCATGCTTACTTTTAACATAATCGATAAACTTGTCCATGTTGGAACTTTTTTTCTTTTCTTCGGTCGGTTCCCACAGCAATTTCGCCATCATATACTCCTCCTATAATGTGCTTATAATAACAACCCAAAAGAAAACAGCCGGCAATCCTGACATTACCGGCCCATTATGAAACCGGCACCGCTTTTATTACCAGACACTTAATTGCCCGGCCTATACGGCGGCAATTTGCTCGAACCTGTTAAAGTTTATGGCGCTGCAGAAAAAGAATGCTTAACCGGTCGGGTTGCAATGCTTAACTAAAAGTTTTGACTGTGCCCGGTCCATCGCAGTGAATTAATTTTGATAATAGACTCATTTTACAAAATTCCTGCAATAAAGTATACCATCTTCCTCCCTGCTGTTGTCAATAGGAACCGGCTGGGAGTAGATTTCTTTTTGAAGCAGCAATCCTTCCTG
>PUNU01000163.1 GCA_003551865.1 Syntrophomonadaceae bacterium | reverse complement strand
TTGTTGAGTGAAAAGCTGTGCCATGGGGACGGTTCGAGCGTTCCTGAGCGTAGCGAAGGCCGAAGGGAAAACGATGGAACCGTCCCCTATGGCATAGCGGGTTAGGCCTGAGTAGTTACCATTATTCTTTATTTAATGGCCACGGCTGTTGTTTTTAGATCAAAGCAAAGGCAAAGCCGGCCCGGGGGCCGGCTTTGCGGGTTGCTCCTTACTATGTTATCAAGTGTTACTTATTACTTCTTGCTTGCCTCGATTGATTCCACTGTTCCCGTAGGCTTGCCCACCAGCCTGACGAAAATGATCAGGGCGGCAACACCGATAATAATCGAGATTATCGGGTGCACACCCAGTCCGGCCGGGATAAAGCCAAAGACTCCGGCCACAACTGCACCGGTAATCGCATAGGGAATCTGGGTGTTGACGTGGTCGATATGGTCGGATCCGGCACCGGTCGAAGACAGGATAGTGGTGTCAGAAATAGGCGAGCAGTGGTCCCCAAAAATGGCCCCGGTAAGGACGGAAGCCAGGGTGGGAATAATGAGTTCCTGCGGACCGATCGCTGCCGCCACCGGAATAGCCAGCGGGGTAACGATCCCCATGGTGCCCCAGGACGTGCCCATGGCAAAAGCCATGAAGCAGGAAAGCAGGAAGATCAGCAGGGGCAGAATCCAGGCTCCTATACCGGCCGCCTCGACCAGGGCAACCAGGTAATCGGCGGCGCCAAGCTCATCGGTTACTGCGCTCAGCGCCCAGGCCAAAACCAGGATGATCAAAGCCGGAAATACTGACTTGGCCCCGTCAATCATAGTGTCAATGGCCTGCTGGAGAGGAACCAGCCTCTGCACCAGGAACATTACCAGGGCAACCAGGGCCCCCAGGCTGGAGGACCAGAGCAAAACAACGCTGGAGTCGGCATCGCCAAAAGCCTCCGTAACAGTAACTCCCGGCTCCATGCCGCCGCCGTCTACATAGAGGCCGATAAATGTGGCCGCTATTATAACTACAACCGGGATAACAAAGTTAAACCAGCGTTGCGGGGTCTTTTCGTCCGGCTGGAGCACGGCCGTATCGGTTTCCGCAAGGGGCACCGCTCCGTCGCGCAGCAGTTTGCCGGTGGTGCGGGCCCTTACTTCCGCATCGTACATAGAACCGTAGTCCTTCTGGGTGATCGAAAGGATCAAGACCAGGGCAATGGCAAAGATGCTGTAGAACCGGTAGGGGATGCTCTGCAGGAAGATCAGGTAAACCGGCGCCTCAGGTTGGCCGATCGCGGCATAGCCTTCTCCGATAACTCCGAGTTCGAAGCCGATCCAGGTCGAGATCAGCGCTATGGTGGCAATTGGAGCAGCCGTGGAGTCAATAATGTAGGAAAGCTTTTCCCTCGATAGTTTCAATTTGTCGGTGACCGGCTTGGCGGTATTACCGGCAATCAGGCAGCTGGCGTAATCGTCGAAAAAGATGATCATACCCATCAGCCAGCCCGAAAGCATCCCGCCGCGGGCGGTCCTTGCCTTTCTGGCCAAAGCTTCGGCAATTGCGTGGGCTCCGCCGGCCTTGGTCACCAGCCCCAGGGTGGCGGCGATTATCATGGTAAAGATTAAAATCCCTGCATAAAAAGGATCGGTGGGACCATACAGGAGGTAGGTGTCAACCGAGCGGAAAAACCCGTCAATGGGGCTGAAATGGAGAAAGCTTGCCCCCAGCCAAACGGCAATGAATAAGGAGATCATTACTTGTCGGGTGGCAATAGCCAAGACGATAGCCAGGATCGGTGGTAAAATCGATAAGATTCCATAATCCATATACTATATCCCTCCTTAACTGTTATTTACCCGCTATGGGCATCACAGCAGGCGAACCTCTATTTCCCTTTCCCTCCTCCTTTCCGGCTCTTGAATACCATTGCACTTATTTCTCCACTATTATAATTATTCCTGCAAAGACGATATTGTTTTCAAAAAAGAAAATGAATATACCCAGAAAGAAGAAGAAAGGGTATAATTATAACCGGAATTTAAGTTGTCTATGAACGGTGGTGCCTTCTTAAATGCCGGGCATATTTAACTGGCTCGATGTGGTGATCGCTTTATTGCTTGCCCTTTCCCTGCTGCAGGGAATCAGGGCCGGTCTGATCAGGAGTGTGTTTACAATCCTGGGCATTACCGCCGGGCTAACTGCGGCAATCATCTATTATGTGCGGGCAAGCGAATGGCTGCTCAGTCACGTGGGAATACCCCAGTTTATGGCCGATGCATTCGGCTTTTTTGTCGTTTTTGCCCTGACAACCACAGCTGTCCACCTGGTCGGCTCACTTTTTGCCTTTATCACCCGGGTAAAACTTTTCCGGGCAATGGATAAAGCTTGCGGCAGTGCCGCGGGACTGCTGATCGGCCTGGCCGTGGTGGGCGTACTGCTGGTTTTGCTGACCGCTTTTCCCCTTTTCCCCGGCTTCCAGGATCATGTCGAACAGTCTTCCCTGGCACCTGCAATCATTGAAACAACCCACCGGCTTCACAGCGAATTATCCGCGCATCTGCCCCTGGAGATCCCCCGGCTGGCCATTCATCCCGAAGACCTGGCTGAATATATAAATGATATTGATACATATTCCGATCACAGCGGGGTCAATTTTGCCGGTTTGGACGGAGCAACCTGTTTTGTCTGTTATGAACCGGTGGAGTTCTTGGGCTACCTGGACAACCGCCTGGGATCTGTTTCCCCCAAATTCGTATGCACAGAATGCGAGCGTACCAGCGACGGCTGTCAGACTCATGAAGGCTACCACCTGATGTACGAGGAATGCCCGGTGGCCCTGGGAAACCGGGGTTACCGCTTTGACTGCGGGATCTGGACCAATTACAGCTATCACCGCCCCCTCGGCCCCTGTGCCTACTGCGGGGCCGACTGAGAAGTGAGCGAGAAATTTAGACTTAACCCTGCTTGACAATAACTTTGTAAACCGGCTTGAGCAGTTCAGCCTTATCGTTGGCGGGGTTGTTCACCTGCCTTGAAACGGGGTGGGCGGTCAGGCCTTCGGGCGGTGCCGGGGCGAGAAGCCCGGCCACGATATCACGGCCGATTTCGGGATCGATCCAGCTGTTGTAGGCTTCGGGGGGTATGATTACCGGCATCCGGTTGTGAAGTGAAGCAACCAGTTCGTTGGGTTCAGTGGTCAGTATGGTACAGGTTTCCAGGAGAGCGGAGCCTTTATCCCAGCGCTCCCAGAGGCCGGCCAAAGAAAAAGGTTTTCCGTCCAGGCGGCAGATGTAATAGGGCTGCTTGGCCCCTTCTTCGCTCTTCCATTCATAGAAGCCGCTGGCCGGAATTAGCACTCTTCTTTTTTTAAAAGCGCTCCTGAAGGCCGGTTTTTCAGCAGCGGTTTCCGCGCGGGCGTTAATTAACCGGTTTCCAATCGATTGTTCTTCAGCCCAGAAAGGGACCAGGCCCCATTTGAGGTTGACCAGCTCCCTGTCTCCCCGGTGCGGCGCACGGCGAAGAGCCAGGATATCCTGTCCCGGGGCAATATTGTAGCGGGGCTCGAGAGCACCGCGGATCTCGAGCTGGTAAAGCATTTCGAGAACATGTTTTTCGGTGGCTAAAGCAAACCTTCCGCACACGGCGCTACCTCCCTCTTTTCAAGGCACATCCCGGCAGCAGCGCCTTTTATGCCATTGTTGTTAGAGATGCCCGCCCCTGCCGGCTTATGCTGTTTGCCGTTATTTATTCTTCCCGATCGTTTTTCTTTTTGGCCGGTCCGGAGTGTTCAGCCGGTTCAGCTTCCTTTACGGCGTAAAACCCCAGGTTGAAGCGGTGGATGCTGGGCACGCCCGGGGGGACAAAGGCAACACGGTCCCCGTCCTTCAGGTTCACCGATAAGGGTTTGACCAGCCGGTTGACAAAAACCACCTCGACATCTTCGGGCGGGATATCGATCTTTTCCCGCAGTTCTTCAGCGCTCATTGGTCTTTCGAACTCATAATGCATGGGGTTGGGCCAACCGCGATCTTTAAACAGAAAGTAAAGCTTGCCGTAAGCATGTATTTCCAGGCTCATTGGCTTATCCACTCCCCCCAGGCGCCTTTTTGGCCCTGATATAATATCCCGGTCTAAACCATTAGCTTGATCCGGAACCGTCTTCAAGCACAAGCAGGGCATCGGCAACGATCGGTGCGGACCCGCTGATGATGATCGGGTTCAAATCGATTTCAGCGATTTCCGGGTGCAAGAGGGCGACATTGCCAACTGTTTGTAAAATCCCACCCAGGGTGCCGGCATCGGCTGCAGGCATGCCCCGGAACTGCTTCAGCACTGCGGAGGCCCTGATATCTTCAAGCATCTCCGCTGCATCGCTTCCGCTCAACGGGGCTACCCGGAAGGTGGTATCTTTTAAGGCCTCGGCAAAAATGCCGCCCAGGCCGAATAAAACACAGGGACCGAAACCGGGATGGCGGAGCATGCCGGCCATTACCTCCCGTTCTCCGCCGACCATTTTCGACACCAGCACCGCTATATCCTGTCCCGCAGCATCGATCACCGCCCGGTAAGCGGAGCGCACTTCATTTTCATGGTTAAGGTTAAGGTGGAGCAAGCCTCTGCCCGTTTTATGGATAAAATCAGGGGAGCAGGCTTTCAAAGCGACGGGATAACCGACACCGGAAGCGACAGCCGCCGCTTCTTCCGCCGAATGGGCCAGGTTTTCTTTGCTGATCCGCACCCCGTAGGCGGCAAGAACCTTTTTAGAGCTGTACTCGTCGAGATTTTTCCTGTCATTCTGCAGGGCTTCTTCAATGATCCCGGCGGCTTCCACAGACTGCAGAGGCAGTGCCGGCGGCTCACCGTCGATCTTTTTCCTGTTCAGGCTATAGTGGTATAGGGAGGCCATTGCGCGGGCCGCTTTTTCCGGAGCATCGAGGACCGGCACT